>JALOAG010000009.1 GCA_023228875.1 Bacteroidia bacterium
AAGGCAAAATATACAACACTGACAATCAATTAATTATGCACACTTATTGCACTTTTGTTAATACATGCATAATTGATTTATATTTGCCTAATGAAGTTATGGGTGTGGTTGTGCAACAGGCACAGCGTATATAAGAAATGGCACATAAACATTTGTGGTAAATTTCAAGTGTCTGCAAGTGCCACTTCTCATATACGCAAAACGTTATAAGCAATGGTAACGGACAGCGGCACATACAGACAGGCGGACGACAAAGACCGAAGCACGAGTTGGGCGACACACGACCCGACACGCAGAGATTTAATTTTTGCCCCACCCGCATTTTTTTGTTTTTCTGCCGACCCGCAATTGGCACATTTGGTTTTGCCTGACACACAAGCCAACGCTTCGCAAAACCAAAAGAGCCAATTCTTGCCTACACACTTTTTTGTTAAGTTTAAACCAAATAATTCAAAATAAATATGACACAAATCGAAGACATCGGTGAAGTAACCGAAAGCAGAACATTCCATCAACTTGGAATTTTAGTCCTTGACGGTAGCGGCTCTATGCAAGCTATCGGGGATGGAAACATTACTTTGGCTGACAGCGTGAACAGAGCCGTTAGAGAGTTTTTGGGCTATTTTAAAAATAGTTCAATTGCAAACAATTTTTCGTTTGCCGTAATCACTTTTGACAACAATGCTAAAGTTCATACGCCAATTACAGAACTTACAAAAGTTGATGATTTTGGCGACTACAATCCGATGAACGGACACGGTGGCGGAACTTTCATTGGCAGAGCATTAGAAGAAGCCGAGAAATTGGCAAGCCAATTTCTAAACAGCCCCGAAGCATCAAGTATTCCTCACGATGTAAGAGTAATAGTGATGTCTGACGGACTTTGCCAAGCCCCCGACCTTACGAAAACTGTAGCTGACAGGCTAAAACAAAATGACAAGATAATGCTTTGCAGTTCGTTGTTCACACAAGCGGCAAGAGCAGGTGAAACAGAAACAAGCGAAGCAAAAACAGTTCTTGCCGACATAGCAAGTGCAGCAAACCTTTACAAAACGACATACAAGGAAACAGACCTAAGACAGTTCTTTATTTCTTCTATGTCTGCTAAACGAAAATTTGGAAATGAAGGATGAGTTATATCAAAATCCAGTTATTGCCACAGCGACTATCACGAACAAGTCCGAAAATCAGGATTGCAAAGGCGAATTTGAGTGCGAGAACTTTAATGCAATGTTTGTTGCTGACGGTTTAGGCACTTTCAAATACGCAAAACAATCTTCCGAAAGGGTTATTGATTTTTTCAAAACACAAGCAAGTGATTTGAAAGACAACGCAGGAAAAAACCCGAAACCCAAGTTTATTGAAGCGTTTAAACAAGCAAAAGAAAAACTAATTGCCTTTGCAAACGAAAAGATAAACGAAGAAGATAAAAACGAGCAAAACTTATTCGGAACAACTGCAATAACCGTATTTGAAACAGAAGAAAAGATAACAGTCGCTTATGTTGGAAATGGTGCTATTTGGCATATTCGTGGAAATTTTAATGACTTTCCAGATGCTTATTTGTTTCCGTGGAATGCGGTAAACTATCTAAATCCGCATACAATTCCCGAAGGAGGGAAAGAAGCATTATACCGTCTAATTTCTAATAGTGCTGATTTTTCAGAATGTGTTCCGACTGTTTTTGAAATAGCAAAAGATAAAAGTGTAGGCGACATTTTTATGATTTGCACAGACGGAATTTATTCTCCCGACCAAATTAAAGCAGGAAAAAATGATAAAGGTGTTTGGGTTCGTTACGAGCCAACTATGTTGAAATTCTTTGAATACCTGAAACATTTTTTCAAGAACAACCAGCTTTACAACAAAGAAAGTGTTGAGCAAACAATAAATCTGTATTTAGAAAAACTAAAACCAACATTTGACGATGATGCAACAATGGGAATTTTGATAACAACGGAAGCATTGAACTATCAAAACCAAATCAATTGGCTTAAAAAAGATGAAAGCAATTCAGGTAACGAAATTTAAGACATCAGAATTAAATCCTGAATTTAATTCCGTAAAATCAATAGAGATTGAGGACAATCCTTTTGATAGCGGAGCTTTTGGGGAAGTATATTTTTGCAATTCTGTAAATGGAGTAAATATTTCTGCAAAGCAAGTTTTAAAAATATTCATTGATGACGGTTCGGGAAGTGCAAAAAGAGGTTTTGATACCATTGTAAAACTGCAAGAACAGATAATAAACCACAACAATTATTTAAAGCAAAAAAACGAAAAGCCAATACAACAAGTGAATGCTTTGGGGGCATTACCACAATTCAGTTACGAGGGAGTTTTGAATGGTAGAAAAGTTTTGGGGTATTCGGCTAATCTTCTTCCAAAAACTGATTGGATGTTGTTCGGTCAAATTTTTAATGAAGAGGATTTAGACAAGAGAAAACAGCTAAGAACCAATTTTTACAATTTGCCAATTGACCATAGGTTAAAAATGGCTTACGATTTAGTTGAAGCATTTTTTCATTTGGAACAAATGAAATTTATTTATGCCGACCTAAATCCTAAAAACTTTTTCGTAAACGAAAAGGACGGAAAACTTTGTTTAATTGACTATGAGGGCGGAGCAATCAATGACAACCCAGAGACCTACGGCAAGCCAGGCGAATGGCTTGCACCCGAAATTCAGGAGCAGTTGCTCAACAGCAATTCGCCAATCATAAAAGTTGATTTGAATACCGACACTTGGGCGGTTGCTATTGCTGTTCATTTTATGCTTTTCAATTTTCACCCGCTTTTCTTTTTGAAAGTGAGAGGTAAAAAAGAAATGGCAGACTATTTTAAAAAACATAAGTGGGCAGAAATTGATAAAAACAATTCTAATTTCAGAACAGAGGTTTCGGGTATTTATGATTGGTATATTGACAAACTGAAAACACAAATTAAGCCTGCTTTATACAAAGCCTTTTATGATACTATAAACAACGGCTACAAAAACCGCAGTATGCGGTTAAGCTACAAACAATGGTTGAACGTGTTGGGTGGCGTAATGCTTCCACCAACAATAAAAAGTTTTGTTTCTGACAGAACAGCCGTAATCAATGGAGTTCCTGTTACACTGAAATGGAAAATTGAAAATGCTCATACTATCCTCATTGACAATCAAGTTGGAGATGTTACAGGTAAAACAGAAATCAAAGTAAGACCCGATAAAGACATTACATACAAAATCAAGGCAATCGGGCATTTTGGTGAAGCGGAGGCAGAAGTTGATATAAAACTCTTCCCTACCCCTGTTTTAGAGAGCCTGAAAGTGCCAATGCCTGATTTTTCAAGTAGAATAAACTTAAACCCAATCAAAATAAGTTCACCCAAGATTGATGTTTCAATCAATCTGTCAAGTCTTTACAATGAGAAGCCAAAATTTACCGAGCCTTCAATAGATTTAAAGACACTGAAAGCAACGCATAAGCCTAAACAATCTTTATTTAACCTTTCAAGTGTATATGAAAACATCAGACGAAAAATATCAAGATAAAACAATGAGAAAGCCAAGTTGGATACAACGTTTTTTCATTCTTTGTTCGGGTTCGGATAGAGAAATACTGCATCAATGCCCAACTGAATGGAATAAATATGCAGGAATTGGCGGGACAATCTTCTTTACAGGTCTTTTAGCTTCTTTGTCAGGCGGCTATGCCCTTTACACAATATTCAGGGGCGATGCAAACGCTTTTGCTTATGCAATACTTTTTGGGATTACTTGGGGATTTGTAATTCTGAACCTTGACCGATTTATTGTTTCAAGTATTCGCAAAGAAGGAAATCTGCGAAAAGAACTTTTACAGGCTTCACCCCGATTTATCCTTGCAATCATTATTTCAATTGTAATTGCAAAACCATTAGAAGTAAGAATTTTTGAAAGCCGTATTGAGCAGCAAATTTTAGAAGATAAGAGAGCGAAATTAGAAGATGAAAAGTTATCAATTGACAAGTTTAATGATTTAACTAAACTTGAAAACAGCATTCAAAATCAGAATACGGAATTGGGAACTCTTGATAGTTTACGTCAAGGTGACCCGACTAATGATGATTTTAAAAAGTTACTTGGCGACCGAAATTTTGCAATACAAGATTTAAACAATGTATCAAAAGCAAATAACCCGAAAGTTTCGGATTATAATTTTAAGATTAGTCAAATTAAAGGCAATCCCGATAATTACAGGGAAATAAAAGACACAACAGGAATTGTAATTGACCGTAAACTTATTGCAGAAGCAAATAAAAGCATTAACGACCTCTCTTATAGTAGGAATATTCTTTTGAATGAAATCAAAGCTAAGCAAAAGCGTGTAGAAGATTTAGACGCAGAGATACAAAAAGCACGTAACGACTACAAAGCACTAATAGCTCAAAGAATAAATGAAAAGCAAGCCGAAATTGGACAAACAAAGCAAACTAAGGCACAAGCAGACAGCATTGCAAAAATACAATTTGACGAAAGTGTTCAAATTAAAGAAAGAAGCTACACTAATAATTTCATTACCCAACTTGAAGCAATGGGCAATCTGACATCTTCTAACTCTACAATGATGTGGACAAGTTGGATGATTATGCTTTTATTTATAGTAATAGAAACAGCCCCTATACTCGTAAAACTTCTTTCAAAGCGTGGACCTTATGATGAAATTTTGGATAGAGTTGAATACGAACATTACATAAATGAAAAGGAGTTAATTTCTCGTTGGAACTCCAAAATCAATGAACTGCTTGACAAATCGAGAGAAGCCGCAAAACTTGAAGGAGATGCTTTTATGCAGGTTGAAAAGCAAAGGCTTGACCACGAATTAAAAAACAATCAGAAAATTCTTGACGACCTTGCCCAAAAACAAGAACACTTGGCAAAAATTGCTATTGACAAATGGTATCAGGACGAACTTACCAAAACCAATGCAAACTCTATTCAGCAATCGCAAATTACTAAGCCGAAACTTGAAGATACTTTTTGGAAACAAAAAGGTGCAGTTGATAAAATTGAATACTATTTTCTTAACGGCTCTTTAACTGACAATGAATTGCGTTATTTTGAAAACAACCAGATGAATATAGGGAAATGGAGTTTCAATAATGCCAAAGATGAAATTGCGATTGACTTACTGAACAACAAAGTTGAGTATGTGATAACCGAAATCAAAGACACGACTTTGAAATTAAAAGACAAGGCAACAAACGATATTTTAGAATTTGAGAAAGTATAAAAATGGCTTGGCGTTTTAGAAAATCCATAAATTTTGGTTTGTTTCGGACAACTGTTTCCAAAAAAGGAGTTGGAAGCAGTTTTGGTTTTCTTGGTTTTCGTTTTGGCGTTAGCCCTGACGGTAGAAAATATTGGAGTTTCGGAATACCCGGAACAGGTTTGTATTACATCAAATATTATGGATAAAGCGATAAAAATAATTCTTGCTATTCTGTTTTTCCTTTGCTTGCTTGATATGCCTTACGGCTACTATCAGTTTGTAAGGTTTGCAGGACTTGTTGGCTTTGCAATTCTTGCCTACCAAGCCAATCAACAAGGCAGACAAACGGAAATGATTATTTACGGTGGACTTGCTTTGCTATTTCAACCGTTTTTCAAAATTGCACTTGGCAGAGAAATGTGGAATGTTGTAGATGTGGTTGTCGCTATCGGGCTTATCCTTTCTCTTTTTGTGAAGCCGAAAGCAAACAGTTCCTGAAAATCCTTGTTCTGTCGTAAATATTTCCTAAATTTGCGACAAGAAAACAGATAAAAGTGCAAGAAAGCATTGAAATACAGATACTTGACAAGATTAAGAAAGCCAAGAGGGGTTCGCTCTTTTTCGTGGAGAATTTTGTCAGGATAGCCAATGCCAAAACAGCCAATAAAGCATTGGAACGCTTGGTAAAAGCAGGTGAGTTGGAACGGTTTGCCACAGGAATTTATTACCGTCCTGCAACAAGCGAGCTAATCGGGAAATTAACACCAAGCCTTGAAGCGGTTGCCGTTGCCATTGCCAAAAGAGACAGGGCAAGAATTGTCCCGACAGGTTCGTATGCACTCAACCGTTTGGGGCTTTCCACGCAAGTGCCAATGAACATCGTTTATCTTACAGACGGTTCGGCACGAAAAATCAAAATCGGTAAACGAACCATTACATTTAAAAAAGCAAGCCCAAAAAACGTAGCCACAGTTGGTGAAATAAGCGGTTTGGCAATTCAGGCATTAAAGGAAATCGGGAAGGACAAAGTGCTTGACAAAGAAATAAAACACATTCAGGAACTATTAAAACACGAAAAACCGACACGGCTTGAACACGACATACGGCTTGCCCCTGCTTGGATAAGAGAAATAATGTTACCCGTTTTACAAGAAATAGAGAATGAGCAGAAATAGCATACCATATTGGTTTCAATTATCGAAGCAAGACCGACAAGAAATTTTTACAGAAGTTGCCAATCAAAAAGAATTGTCCATAGCGGCAGTAGAAAAAGATTGGTGGGTAGTGCAAACTTTAGCCGTAATTTTTTCAATGGAATGTGCATCGGTTTTGATTTTCAAAGGTGGAACTTCTTTAAGTAAAGGTTGGAATTTGATACAACGCTTTTCGGAAGATATTGACTTAGTGTTGGACAGGGAATTTTTGGGCTTTACAGGCGAACTAACCAAAGGCGACATTCGCAGATTGAGAAGAAAGTCGTATCAGTATATTACAGAAATTTTTACCGAAGAACTGAAAAACAAGTTTGCCGAATTGGGTTTTAAAGACTTGACCGTAAAGTATCGTGAAGTGGAAAATCACGACCAAGACCCTTTGATTATTGAAATCTATTATCCGACCCTTTCCGAAAAAGACAGCTATCTAAAACCTGCGGTTTTAGTGGAAGTAGGCAGTCGTTCATTAAAAGAACCATTTACACAAAGAACTTTCGGAACAATCATATCGGAGATTTTTGCTGACAGACCATTTTCAGATGAACCGATAACTATTCCTGTTGTAAACCCTGAAAGAACATTTTTAGAAAAGATATTCCTGCTACACGAAGAATTTCAAAAAGACACAGACAAAATACGAGTAGAACGCCTTAGCAGACACTTGTATGACATTGAAAAACTTATGCAAACAGAATATGCAGAAATTGCGTTACAAGACCCCGACTTATATAACACAATCGTAAAGCACCGCAGTAAGTTTACACCCATTTCAGGAATTGATTATGACAACCATTCGCCTGACAAAATAAACATCATTCCGCCTGACAAAATCATAAGAGATTGGGAACAAGACTATCAGGCAATGACACAAACTATGATTTATGGAGACTTGTTGAGTTTTGACGAACTGATAAAACGACTTAGAGAATTACAAAAGAGAATAAATGCAATCAGCCGACCCTAAAAGCAAGCACATTGCCAAAGCCGCACAAGCCAACGCTACGACCAAAGCTTTGTCAAAGAGCTTGCTTTGCCTACCCGAAAAGAAAAACAAAAAAATCTTCCCCGCTTCGCAAAAATTAAATCTGCCGACACACCAACCAACAGACAGAAAAAGCGGACTTAAAACAGACCGAACAACGACAGACGGACGAAGAACCACTGCTTATAACATCGGTAGCTGTTGCACAACTCTCTAAAAAAAGAAAAAAACATCAAAAACGGCTTCATTAGAAGCGTTTTAAGCACACTTGTTTTTTCAACTATGCTTTTTAAGTTGGTTTTTTGGGTGGTTTATATAGGAGTTGTGAGCACTGTGATGTAGTCAATAAAAAAACGAAAGGTGTTTTGCGCGGTTGCCTCTATTTTTTGCATGGTTAGCGCTAATTTAAGACGTTTTACAGCATTTTGTTTTTCATTTTTGGAAAAGTCCTTTTGCAAAAGTAACTTCTTTAGAATTGCTTAGAAATGAACCAAATGCTTAGTAGAAATTAATAAACTAAGGGAGTTATTAGCCGCACAAAATATTTGTGCGGCTAACTTTACAATGGGTTACTATTATTTCTTCTTATCAGAAGTACAACAAGATTTTTTGCTCTTCTTTTTGTCTTTCTTGCTACTACAACAGCCATCTTTTTTGTTTTTGTCATCTTTTTTGCAATGGTCGTTGTCTTGTTTTTTTACTGTGTTTTCAGTAGTTGAATTTTCTGAGGTGTTTTCCACTTTTGTATCCTTTTTACTGTCTTTAGGTGGTTCTTGTGCGTTAATTGCTATAGCAAAGAACATAAGTAGGGCAGCGGAAATAATAAGTTTTTTCATAATGTTATTAATTTATATGTTGATATTCTATGCAAAGCTAATACCAAAAAACCAATTTATCAAGACAGGAAGGCTATTTTGCTTACTCCGCCTTTTACTTTGTCGCCAATTTTCACATTAATTTTTGTATCTAATGGCAAAAACAAATCTACCCTTGACCCAAACTTAATAAAGCCCATTTCGTTTGCTTGATTGACTCTTTGCCCCTCTTTTATATACCATTTAATACGCTTTGCAAGTGCACCGGCAATTTGTCTGAACAACACTTCTTTTCCGCTGTCTGTTTTAATTACAAAAGTCGTTCTTTCATTTTCGGTAGAAGACTTTGGATGCCATGCTACCAAATATTTTCCCGGATGATATTTAGCATAAGCAACAACGCCTGAAACCGGGTTGCGGTTGATGTGTACATTAAAGGGAGACATAAAAACACTTACTTGAAGTCTTTTGTCTTTAAAATATTCTGACTCTTCTACCTCCTCTATTACCACTACCTTGCCATCTGCCGGACATACAATAGCATTGTTGTCGGAGCTTAATGTTCTGATAGGGTTTCTAAAGAATTGAAGCACTATTACAAAGAACACGAGCGACAAGACCTGAATACTCTTTTCAAGCCAATAGGGAACACCCAAATAATGTATCCCAGTATTTAACCCTAATAATATGAGGGTTGTTATTAGTAGAATCGTAAAACCTTCTCTGTGAATTCTCATGATTAACAATAATAAAGACGCGCAAAAATAGGCTTTTGAAAATTACAGTAAGGTAAAATTATTTTTGAAGATTTTCATTGCAATTGCGAGCAAGATAATACCAAAGAACTTTCTCACAACCATTAAACCACCCTTGCCCAGAGCCTTTTCTATTCTTTGTGTAGATTGCAAGACGATATAGATAACCAGCAAGTTTATTACAATACCTATCAAAATACTGTTAAACTGAAAATCTGCCTTCAGCGACATTACGGTTGTTAAAGTACCGGAACCGGCAATTAACGGGAATGCAATTGGAACAATACTTCCTGTTTTAGCGTCCACATCATTTTTGAACAGTTCTATTCCTAACACCATCTCCAAACCAATAATGAAGATTACAATTGAACCGGCTAACGCAAAGGAATGTATATCTACACTGAGCAATGCTAAAAATTGCTCCCCAAAAAACAAAAATGCAAACATTAACAAACCTGAAACCAAGGTAGCTGTTTTGCTTTGAATATGTCCTAACTTCTCTCGTAAATTGATTATAATTGGCACCGAACCTATTACATCAATGACAGCAAAAAGCGTAAAGGTAACTGTAAGTATTTCTTTGAAATCAAGCATAAAATGATGTGTAAATCAACGTGCAAAACAAGGTGTTTTTTTGTAATATTCTGTGGTGGAAAGTGCGTTTTTTAACGGATGTTTATTTTGTTTTATAATTGGGTTAAACCAAAATCAGGTTTGATTCTTTGACCTATAAACGTTTTAAAGAATAGACCTAAAACCATATAGATAATCACCATGTTACAGAAAGATTTTTTGTAAAATTTCTTTGCCACTTCTTTGTAGTAGTCATGTTACTTTGTACCCATGTTACAAGAAGGGGTCATCATTGCACTTTCGACAGCAGGCAATCGCTCGGCAATACATGTTATTCGTATGTCGGGCGGAGGGTGTATAGAATTGCTAGAAAAAATATTTGTTGGAAAAAAACTTGCAAACATTCAAACCAATTCAATGGTTTATGGCAAAATTGTTTATCAAGACGAAGAGATTGATGAAGTGGTTGTTTCTGTTTTCAAATCACCACATTCATTTACAAAAGAAGATGTAGTTGAAATCAGTTGTCATGGTTCCCCTTTTATCAGTCAAAGAATCATTGATATTCTGATAGAACTTGGAGCAAAGCCTGCGCTGCCGGGAG
This sequence comes from Bacteroidia bacterium, assembly GCA_023228875.1. NCBI lineage: Bacteria > Pseudomonadati > Bacteroidota > Bacteroidia > Bacteroidia bacterium. Next base: position 10,181 of record JALOAG010000009.1, read on the forward strand.
AGTTTACCCAAAGAGCTTATCTGAACGGACGTTTTGACTTAGCACAAGCAGAAGCAGTTGCTGATTTGATAAATGCAGAATCTGAACAAGCCCGTAAAATTGCTTTTTCTCAGTTGAAAGGCGAAGTTTCTAACCAAATTGAAATTATTAGAGAAACGCTGTTGGAATTTCTCTCTTTGTTAGAACTTGAACTTGACTTCGCAGAAGAAGATGTTGAATTTGCTAATAGAGAGCAATTGATGGAAAGAATCAATAAAGCAGAACGTTATATTCAAAAACTCATCCAATCTTTTGGCTCGGGAAACGCCATAAAAAAAGGTATTCCGCTTGTAATTGCCGGAAAACCAAATGCCGGTAAATCAACGCTGCTTAATCGGCTTTTAAATGAAGACAGGGCGATTGTTTCTGACATTGCAGGCACTACAAGAGATACAATAGAAGAGAGTTTTTTATTTAATAATCTACAGTTTCGTTTGATTGATACTGCAGGAATTAGACATGACACAGAATCTGAAATTGAGAAACTTGGCATTGAAAGAACCTTGGAAAAAATTGAAAAAGCAGAAATAGTTTTCTATTTGGTTGATGCAAGGCATATTGATGAAGCAGAGGAAGAAATTTTACAACTTCAACCCCATCTAAACAAAATCATTTGGGTACTTAACAAAAGCGAGTTTTTAGAAAACAATATCAAACTACCTCCCCAAGATTGGGTAAAAATATCGGCAAAGTCCGGAAGTATTGAACCCTTGTTGAACAAACTCAAAGACTTTAGCAACAACAAATACCTTAGCAATGATATTACTATTTCCAACACTCGACATTTAGCTGCTCTTAAAGACTCTTTACAATCAATTCAGAATTCAAAAAAGAGTTTGTCTGAAGGACTTTCTGGCGAAATCGTAGTATTTGAACTGAAAACAGCACTGGAACAACTCGGGACAATCACAGGTCGAATCACCAATAATGACGTGCTTTCATCAATCTTTTCCAAGTTTTGTATCGGAAAGTAAGTTTCACTTATACCGTGTCTTTTAACGATATTGCCCCATCTGAGGTATTCATACTTTTAGGTATGTAGAAAATGACACACTAAAGTCAGTACATAAAATAAGCTGAGAAGTAAGTACACTATACGACTTTGTTTGTCCAAAAATTATAAATACCACCTTTGTCTTTTTATACCTTTGCGGAGCTATTAAATAAATAGCACCATTATTTGCAGTTTATCATGTCAATCGAGTATATATCAACAGAAGAAGCTTTCAATAAAATCGAAAAAGCAAAGCAAGTTTATGAAAGGCATCGTGCCCAATTTCACAATAGACCCATAAAAGCCATTAGAAAAGCCGCAGAAATTTTACTTGCCAATAAAAAAGAGTTTGCCAAAACCCTTTCTTCTGAAATGGGAAAACCGGTTTCAGAAGCAATAGCAGAGATTGAAAAATGTGCATTAAACTGCAATTATTATGCGGATAACTGCAATGATTTCTTAAAAGACAGAGAATATTCTACAGAGAATTACGATGCCATTGTGCGTTATGAGCCAATGGGAGTTATCTTGGGAATTATGCCGTGGAATTTTCCTTTTTGGCAAGTTTTTAGGTTTGCCGTTCCCACAATTCTGGCTGGCAATACGGTTTTAATCAAACATGCGGACAATGTTCCTCAATGTGCAAGGTTGCTGGAAGAAATCTTTATTAAATCAGGTTTTGAAGTAGGTGTATATCAAAATTTACCCCTTGAAGAGAAAAACGTAGTTCATGTAATAGAACACCCGGCAGTCAAAGCAGTTTCATTGACAGGTAGTGAAAAGGCAGGTTCGATTGTAGCGGCACAGGCTGCAAAAGTGATTAAAAAATCAGTGTTAGAACTGGGCGGAAGCAATGCTTTTATAGTTTTAGACGATGCCGACTTGGACAGTACCATAGAAAAGGCAGTCAATGCAAGGTACAGAAATGCGGGACAGAGCTGTATTGCAGCCAAAAGATTCTTAGTTCAAGAAGGAATTTATAATGCATTTTTAGAGGGGTTTTCTGCAAAAGTACAAGAACTTAAAATGGGAGACCCGCTTGATCCGGAAACCGATATTGGACCTTTGGCAAGGGTCGATTTGGCTATAAAACTCGAAACACAAGTAAACCAATCGGTGAATATGGGTGCCAAGGTTTATATTGGAGGACACAGGGGCGACAGATTTTTTGAACCCACTATTCTCACAGATGTAACACCGGAAATGCCGGTTTTTAAAGAAGAAACATTTGGACCGGTTGCAGCTGTCATTAAGTTTAGAAACTTTGACGAGGCAATTAAACTAAGTAATCAAACCGACTTTGGGCTTGGCGTATCAATCTGCACTAAGAATGTAAAAGAATATGCTCAATTTTCACATTTGTTCGAAGAAGGAGCCGTATTTTTCAACCAATTAGTGCGCTCAGACCCTAAACTTCCGTTTGGAGGAGTAAAACATTCCGGTTTTGGCAGAGAATTGTCAGAAGAGGGAATCAAAGAGTTTGTCAATATCAAGACAATCTTTTTTTCTAAGATTTAAACAAATTGAAAATAAGGTTATGTAGAATCTTTTTAATTAACGTTTAGAGCGAAATCAACCCGTCAAAGAGAACAAAAATCAATACATTTGCAACCCCATAACAAAGTTAGACACCAATTAAATATTATAGTAAAATGAGTACCAAAAAACCCATAGCAGTTAAAACAATCAATGTCAATGGCAAAACTTATAACTATTGTTCATTAAAAGATCTACCACAGGGTAGTGTTGAGCATTTACCATTCAGTATCAGAATTTTACTTGAAAACGTATTAAGAAATTATGATGCATTCAGTATCACAGACGACCATGTAAATACACTCGCAAAATGGACACCGGAGCCTAATGATAAGGACATTCCCTTTATGCCTGCACGTATCTTGATGCAAGACTTTACAGGTGTGCCTGCTGTAGTAGATATGGCTTCTCTCAGAGCTGAATATGTAAGACATGGGAAAGACGGACAAAAAATCAATCCGGCAATCCCTGTGGATTTGGTTATAGACCACTCGGTGCAAGTAGATTATTATGGAACAGATTATTCCTATGACAAAAATGTTGAATTAGAATTTGAACGCAACCAAGAACGCTATGAATTGTTAAAATGGGCTCAAAAAGGATTGAAGAACTTTACAGTTGTTCCTCCCGGAATGGGGATTTGCCACCAAGTAAATCTTGAATACCTGGCAAAAGGCATTACAGAGAGAGAAGGATGGTTGTTCCCTGATACCTTAGTAGGAACAGACTCACACACACCTATGGTAAATGGAATTGGAGTAATTGCGTGGGGTGTGGGAGGAATTGAAGCCGAAGCTGCAATGCTCGGACAACCCATTTTCTTTACTTGTCCCGAAGTTGTAGGTCTCAAACTCACAGGAAAAATCCCTGAAGCGTGTACTGCTACTGACTTAGTCCTATCTATCACCAGAACATTACGCGATACAGGTGTAGTAGGTAAGTTTGTTGAAGTTTTTGGTGACGGATTAAACAACCTGACTGTTACAGACCGTGCGACAATTGGAAACATGTCTCCTGAATTTGGTTGTACCGTAACTTATTTCCCTATTGATGACAGAACGCTTGAATATATGCGTACTACTAACCGAAGCGAGGAACAAATTAAGATTGTTGAAACTTACTGCAAAGAAAACCTGCTTTGGAGAACAGGTCATGAAAATATTAAATACTCTACAGTGGTAGAACTTGATTTGTCAACGCTCGAACCTACAGTGTCGGGTCCAAAACGCCCTCAAGACAAGATTTTTGTTAAAGATCTTAAAAAACAGTTTGCATCATTATTAGAAAAAGAATTTAACAGAGACTATACAGAATTAGACAAAAGAAAAGAGTGTGCTTGGTTGACAGACGGAGGCTCTGGAACAGAATTTACATTCGGGAAAATACCTGTTGAGAGCGAATCCCACATGACAGTAGTGAAGGAAGGACTTAAATCAGTCAGAATCAAACAAAAAAACAAAGAGTTTATTCTAAGCGATGGAAGTGTAGTTATTGCTGCTATTACAAGTTGTACTAACACCTCAAACCCTGCTGTAATGATTGGTGCAGGTCTGTTGGCTAGAAATGCCGTAGAAAAAGGTTTGAGAACAAAAGAGTGGGTTAAAACCTCGCTTGCTCCGGGTTCTAAAGTAGTAACTCAATATTTGGAACGTTCCGGTTTAAACCAACATTTAGATGCATTGAGATTCCATACTGTTGGATATGGATGTACATCATGTATCGGTAATTCAGGTCCTCTTCCTCCACATATTGCAGAAGCAGTTGACAAAGGCGAACTTGTTGTTGCATCTGTTCTTTCGGGAAATAGGAACTTTGAAGCAAGGGTTCATCCACAGGTTAAAATGAATTTCCTCATGTCTCCAATGTTGGTTGTTGCTTATGCATTGGTGGGAAGGGTAGATATTGACTTGATTAACGACCCAATTGACTTTGATCCTAATGGAAGTCCTGTATATCTCAGGGATATTTGGCCAAGCAGAGAGGAGATTGTTAACACCATCAATGAATGTGTTAAACAAAGTGATTTTAAAGAAGTCTATGATGTGATTTTTGACGGCTCAACCGATTGGCAAAACTTAGAGGTTAACCTTGATGAAAGCTATAATTGGAATGAGAAATCAACTTATATCAAAGAAGCTCCTTTCTTCGAAAATCTTAAAGTCACTCCGGAGCCGGTGAAGGATATTACCGGGGCAAGAGTTCTTTTATATTTGGGCGATTCAGTAACTACGGACCATATTTCTCCTGCGGGATCGTTTAAAGACATCAGTGCAGCCGGTAAATATTTGATTGAACACGGTGTACAAAAAGCAGACTTTAACTCTTATGGCTCAAGACGTGGAAACCATGAAGTGATGATGCGCGGAACTTTTGCCAATGTGCGTATTAAAAACAAGATTTCATCTAAAGAAGGAGGATATAGCAAACATTTGCCGAGTGGAGTTGAAGAAACTGTGTATGATGTAGCAATGCAATATCAAAAAACAAATACTCCCTTGGTTATTTTGGCAGGAAAAGAATATGGCTCCGGTTCTTCAAGGGATTGGGCTGCTAAAGGAACATTCCTTTTAGGAGTACATGCTGTTATTGCAGAGAGTTACGAACGTATTCACCGTAGTAACTTGGTTGGAATGGGTGTTGCTCCTTTAGTATTCACCGATGGTCAAAATGCACAAAGCCTTGGATTAGATGGTACAGAAACATTTGATATTAAAGGGCTGGCTGATAATTTAACTCCTCACAAGGTATTAGATGTTACAGCTACACACCCAAGCGGAAAAGTTACTAATTTCAAAGTGAAATCACGTATAGATTCTGCTATTGAGATTGAGTACTATAAAAACAATGGTATTCTACAGTATGTGCTGAGAAATTATCTTAAAGAAAACTAAATCATTTTTTATGAGAGGGCTTTTTTTAAAGCCCTCTTTTTTTGTTTTCTCAATTGTATAATATTCAATGCAAAATGTTGCATTTGTGGATACTAAGTGCGTTTGGCAAATGCCCAATATGAGTACACAATAAAATAATGGCTCTATTTTTGAACTTCTGTTTTGAAAACAGATTTAATTAATAAACCCAAAATGAAAAAATTGTTGCTAATACTGCTGCTTGTTCCCTTTGCTTCATTTGCAATGCCTCAAGATTCCATTGGAACAAAGACCGAAAACGGAATTGTTTATATACTTCATAAGGTCGAAAAAGGGCAAACATTATATGCCATTTCCAGAAGGTATAATGTTGATGTGAATGAAATCATAAAATCAAACCCCGGTGTAGATAAGGGACTACAAGCTGATGCTGTCATTATGATTCCCACAAAAAAAGCGGCTGCTCATACTCCGGTTCCTAATGGTGAAACCAAGATTGAAACCAAGTTCCACACCGTGCAAGCCGGTGAAACCCTCTATAAAATTGCTACACAATACGGCATTTCAGTTGATGATATCAAAAACTGGAACAGATTGAACGGAGAAACTATTTCTGTTGGACAAAAGATTGCTGTTAGCGCACCTGCGGCTTCTATTGCTATTCCACAACAAACAACTCCTGCTCAACCTGCTACTCCCAAAGTAACACCTAATCAAGAACCTATTGCAATTCCTGAGTCTAATAATTCAAAGAACCAGACCATTACCAATGCTGAGGTTATTAAAACAGACAAGGTTGAAGGAAATCCTTCTGAGGAAAATACCATTGCGATTCCTTCTAAACAAACCAAAACCGTTGGAGACGAAATAGTAGAAACGGGCAAGGTTACAATCAGTACCGAAGGTGAACTATCTCAAGAACGCAACTTTATTCAACACCCTTCTGCGCGCATTGGCACCATTGTTATGATTACCAATCTAGAGAACGGAAAATCTGCTTTTGCAAGGGTGGTAGCCAATTTTAAAGCACCTGCTGATCAGGTAGCAAAAATTAATCCTACATTAGCCAAAAAGATAGGAATTACTGAATCAACCAAAGAAGTTAGGGTTAATTATGCCCGCTAATGCTTACTCTGTTTTCAGATAGAAAACAAGGATTAGAAATCCAAACTGCTTTTTTCCTAAGCTGTCTTCTTATGGCAGCTCTTTTTGTTTCTCCCGCTCTTATGAGTATTTCTATGGGAGGAATCTTGTTGTTGGGTATTGTAGGAGTAAAATTTCTTTTGAATGAGTATAGAAATAACCGCTATAACAAAATACTGACATTGCTCTTTGTCGGTTTGTTGTTGTTTCATTTGACAGGATGGTTGCTTTCAGATAACATGCAGGAGGGACAACGTAAACTGCTGCTCAAATTGCCTTTTTTACTTTCTCCATTTTTATGGTCTGTTTTTGTGCGCTTTTCTGCAACTCAACGTAACCTAATCCTGTTCATTTATATCTTTTTTGTTTACATGACAGGAACAGTAAGCGCAGTCGTTTATCTATTAAATCAAGAGTATTTTGACCCTTTGATACGCAGTGCAAAGCCTATCCCAATTTTCTTTGGATATGGTGTTTATCATATTCAATTTTCTGTTTTAAATGCTATTGCTTGTTTGATAGGCGTGTATTTGTTGATTTCACAAAGAGAGAAACTGAACAATGTTTTCTTTTATGTCATTCTTTTTTTTACAATAATCAATATTGCAAACCTGCACATACTGTCTGCAAGAACAGGAATCTTAGGCTTTTATGTAGCCCTATTTGCCGGAGCTTTAATTTTTCTAAAAAAACAAGGGATGATAAAATATGTTAAATATGTGCCCTTGCTAATACTGTTGCCTATTACAGCCTATTTTGTTTCAGATTCATTACAAAACAGGATGGCAAACAGCCTTGAAGATTTAGATACAATTATTCATGCCAAGGATGCCAATGACAAATCGGTAGCCATGCGAGTAGAAGCATGGAAAAACGCCTTGTTGTTATGGAAAGAACAGCCGTTAATGGGGATAGGGTTGGGAGATGTAGAAGCAGAAATGCAACGAAAGTATATTGAACGCAATACTACTTTGCGTGAGATAAACAGAAAAAACCCCCATAATCAGTTTTTGGAAACAGGATTGCAAACCGGTATTTTTGGTGCAATCATATTACTGCTTATTTTTATCGTGTTTATTATTGCTCAAAGACAGAACTATGTTGGATTGGGCGTAGTTGTTATTCTGTTCGTTTCTGTATTTTTTGAATCCCTTTTAGAAAGACAAGTCAGCATTATGGCGATGTCATTTTTTATGGGTTTTTTTATTTTTTCAGAGAGTCACCCAAATAAATAAAGCCTAATTTTGGCACATTAATTGAATTCTTAATATCATAAAAATTTTCACTTATGAAATACATATATACAATCCTTCTTTCAATGATAGCAATGGTCGCGCTTAGTTTTACTCTTAAAACACAAAACGACTTGCCATCTATTCAGCTAAAGGATATTGATGGTAAAATTCACAATATCAGCGATTATGGAGCAAACGGAAAAATTACGGTAATATCATTTTGGGCTACTTGGTGTGGACCTTGTATCAAAGAATTGGACAACATCAACGAACATTATGATGAATGGGTGGAGAAATACGGTATTGAGTACGTTGCAGTTACGGTTGATGATGCGCGTAATGTTCCCAAAGTAAAACCTTTAGTAAACGGAAAAGGATGGCCTTATATCATTTTGTTGGATGAAAACAAAGACTTAGCCCGCGCACTCAATGTTGCCAACCCTCCTATGACTTTCTTAGTTGATAAAAATGGAAAGATAGTATATCAACATATTGGCTATACAGAAGGAGCGGAATTTCAATTAGAAGACGAAATCAAAAAATTAGTTAAATAAAATTGTTTAAGGCAAAGCTAAAAGCCACACTGTATAATCAGTGTGGCTTTGTTATGTTATGAAGCGGAGTATTCTTACAAGAATTAATGTTAGCTGTTACATAAAAATCCTCCCTCATTATTCACGTAGCGCATAAGAGTGTCTCTTATATTTGCCATCTTATTATACTAATATGATGAGAGGCGTGTACACCATTTTATTGTTGCTTTTGTCTAATGTCTTTATGACTATTGCTTGGTATGGACATCTTAAATTAAAAGACTATGCGTGGTTTTCAAATCTGAGTTTGTTAAAAGTAATTCTCTTTAGTTGGCTTATTGCTTTGTTGGAATATTCAGCGCAAATTCCGGCTAACAAAATCGGTTTTGTCGGCAATGGAGGACCTTTCTCAATATGGCAGCTCAAAGTGATACAAGAAGTGATTACGCTCCTTGTGTTTACAGGTTTTACACTCCTTGCATTCAAAGGAGAGTCTATCAAAATAAACCATATCATAGGGTTTGTTTTCTTAGTGCTTGCCGTATATTTTATCTTTAAAAAATAATTCCTGCTTGGTGGATAAAATGAAGGCTTTTTAGAATATTTTTGAATCTCAATTACTTTTGAAAAAACAATGATTAAGAAACTTTTTATGACAATCTTGGGTTGTGTTACACTTTCACAAGCATCAGCACAAATTACCATTACAACAGCAGATATGCCTGTGTCAGGAGATACAGTTTTTTTATAGCAATGCAAATATTATCGGAAGTGGTTTTAATAAAAACAATACGGGTGCGTCTTATATATGGGATTTCAGCTCATTGACTAAACTCAATGACAGCTTTGATGTATATAGAAGAGCCGCACAAGTCAATATTACCTATGGTATTACAATTTCACCCTCAGCATACGGATTTAAAGTAAGTGATTCTATTCCCGGACTTGGAAGCTTGTTGCCTGTGTCAATCAATGATATTTACAACTTCTTCAATATAAAGAGCAGTCCGTCTCGCTTTGTAACAGAGGGATTTGCAGCAAAAATCTCAAATATTCCAACCCCCATTAACTATACAGATGAAGACGAGTTGTATTTCTTACCACTCCAATATGGCGATAGCGCAACAAGCACCTTCAACCTCGCGATTCCAATACCTACACTGGGAGGTGTGAAAATGAAAGGTACGCGCACAACCAATGTTGACGGATGGGGAGTTATTACAACACCTTATTTTACAACCCCTGTGAACTGCCTCAGGGTTAGAAGCGAAGTGGATGAAATTGACTCTGTTCTAATCAACTTTATTAAAGTAGGAATTCCCAGAAAGACAGTGGAATACAAATTTTTAGTACAAGGTAAACACTATCCTGCTTTATGGGTAACTTCAACTATAGTTTTAAACAACGAAACGGTTACAAGCATAAAATATAGGGACAGCAATTCTTATACTCCGGATACTGACACTACCAACAATGACACCACCAATACAGATACCACACACAACACCTCAATCTATGCCAACCCTTACAATAATATTGTACTGAATGTTTATCCGAACCCAAGCAATAACAGCCATGTAACTATTGATATTCCTCAACATTGGAATAAATATGTGGTTTCATTGTATGACATACAGGGACGCATGGTATTAACTCAAAAGGATTTAAACAAAATTGACCTAAGTACTTTGCAAGCCGGACAATATGTTATACAAGTGATTGGAAACGGTGGTTTCGGCTATGCCATTATTCAAAATGAATAAAGAAGGGTTATTTCACTTGTGAAATGACAGAACCAAGATGCAAAGCATCAATCAGCCGTTGAAGATATGCCTTGTCTGTTTGGGTTTGTTTTGCCACCTGATCTACTGTTTGTTTTGTTTCAATATATCTTTCGGGTTGAAAAACCGGAATGTGATAACCCGATTTAATCTCACTTATTTGTTTTACTATTTTTAATCGCTCTACTGCTGTTTGAAGCAGTTTGTAATCCAATTCATCCACTTGCGCCCTTAGCGTATGGAGTTTTTTTATATCATCCGGGTTTGATACAGCCGTATTTTTATTGTCTATTTTTTGAGAAATTTCTTTCATTTCCGAGTCCGAAATGTTCTCATTAAAGACAATGCCGTCAATACCTGCCTTTATGAGGCTGTCAATAAGTGTTTGGCTGTTGGTGTTGTCTGTGAGATATAGCACTTTCATATTGCTAAAATTTGTTTTCAGGTCAATAAAAGAACTGATGAGCCATTCAAAGTTATCACCATGTAAAACCACATCAAAGTCTTCTTGGTGTTCTGCTTTGATTTTTTGTACAACAGCGAGAGCATTAGCATCTTCTGAAATGGAGAAAGTGGGAGTTTGTTTATTTTTTACAACCATATTTATAGCTTCAAAGATATGTTCAATAATGAAAGTCTGAATATGTGCTAAAGGAATTGTTAATAGAAAATCGGTGTGATATGACGGAAAGAGGCAATCAGACTGTAGGTACTTAATATCGAATCTGTTTTTGTGTATTATCTTTGCAAGTCCAATAATAAAAGATACAATCATGATTCAAAACACAGTTAGCGTTTTTGTTGAAGGCACTCCCAATCCGGAGTCTATGAAGTTTGTACTCAACAAAATGATATTACCCAATGACAGTGCAGATTATCGCAGCAAAGAAGATGCTACGGACTCTCCACTAGCGCTCGAATTATTCGCAAACCCTGATGTAGATGGGGTTTTTATTATGAATAATTTTGTTTCAATTACTAAAAAGCCAAATGCAGATTGGAGAGAGTTGGCTCTTACAATCAAAGAACAGGTGAAAAGTTTAATTGAAAGCGGGATTGAAATCGTAACAATACCGCAATCATTAAGCGAAGACGATGAAAATGAAGTCGTGTTCAAAATAAAGCAGTTGTTAGAAGAGCATGTAAAACCTGCTGTAGAAATGGATGGTGGGGCTATTTCATTTAAGTCTTTTAAAGATGGAATTGTAACCGTTGTAATGAAAGGTTCTTGCAGCGGTTGTCCTTCATCTACTTTTACACTGAAAGCCGGAATAGAAAACTTGCTTAAACGCATGGTGCCGGAGGTGCAGGCTGTGGAAGCTGAAATATAATTACAATTTGAAGTTTTTGGCAGTTTATAGCAAGTATTGTGTGTTTGCACTGTTCCTTGCCTTGTCGGGCTGGCAGTATGCTTTTGCTCAAACCAAGCCAAATGACAATAAAGAAAAATTAGCTGCTACTTATTTTGCTTCGGGCGAATATGAAAAAGCGTTGGAATTGTATGAAGAATTGTTGAGCAAAAATCGCTTTTCTTATACCTATTACGAAAACTATTTACAGTGCTTAATTCGGCTAAATAATTATAAAGATGCACTTAAATTTACCCAAAAACAATCCAAAAATTTCCCTGACAATGCAACATTAAAGCTTGACTATGGTTGGGTGTTAGACAAATCAGGTGATTCTAAAAAAGCACAGAAAGTATTTGAAGAACTGATTACTGACACTAAAACCTATTACAGGGGACAGGCTCCGCAATTGGCAACTGCTTTTCAGAAAAGAGGCTATATAGACTTGGCTATTCAGACGTATTTGCAAGCAAGGAAATACAATGCTAATGACCGTGCTTACACAATGGAACTTGCTGATTTGTATGCAGGTAAAGGCGAGTATGGAGCCTTGTTTGGCGAATATTTACAACACCTTGAGTTTAATGCTTTTTACTTAGAAAACATCAAAACACGTTTGCAGCTGTATCTGACTGAAGACAAGCATTTTGAACAATTAAAAAATGAGCTTATAGCACGTTTACAAAAAAGCCCCGACAATGAAGCCTATCAGGAACTGCTTTTTTGGACCTTTGTACAGCAAAAGGATTGGAACGGAGCATTTTTGCAAACACGTGCATTGGATTTGAGAACAGGAAAAACAGGTCGTAAACTCATTGAACTTGCACAGATTTGTTTGGATAACGATGCTTATGCCACCGCAATAAGATGTTATGAAAATCTGGTAGATAGAGGCAAGGATTTTTACTACTATAACAATGCGGTGAGTGGTTTGCTCAAAACCAGATTGCTCAAAATTCGCAAGGGGGGCGGTGCAAGCAAAGAGGAGTTAGAGAAATTAGCCCAAGACTACCTTGCATTTCTTCAAGAAAGAGGATTTTTGCCTGGAGCGGAAAATGCCAGACTGGACCTTGCAGACATTTATATTTATTATCTAAACCAGCCTCAAAAAGGAATTGAAGAACTCCAAAAATTCATTGAAACAGCCGGATCCTCAACAATACAAAAAGGAAATGCAAAACTCAAATTGGCTGATGCATACTTAATTGCTGGCGGTGAGTGGGATGCACATTTATTGTATAAACAGGTGGAAACAGATTTTAAGAATGATCCACTTGGTCAAGAAGCGCGATTCAAATTTGCCAAACTATGTTATTTCAGAGGTGATTTTGAATGGGCGTTAACACAATTGGAAGTGCTGAAAGGAGCAACTACACAGCTAATTTCAAATAATGCAATAGAACTGTCATTGCAAATTATTGAAAATACAGGATTAGACACTTCTGATGAAGCTCTCAGGAAATATGCTCGCGCGGAGTTCTTACTTTTTCAGAATAAAATTTCGGAGAGTATTGCTGTTTTGGATTCTTTGCAACAGCAATACACATACAATGAGCTTTCGGACGATATTCTCTTTTTGAAAGCAAGAATAACAGAAAAGACAGGGAATATTGACTCTGCGATAGTTTTCTACAATGACCTAATACAAAAATATTCCTTTGATATTCTAGCAGACGATGCATTGATTTCATTAGCCAGACTCTATGATTTTAGACTCAATGACAAACAAAAGGCAATGGAAATTTATGAAAAATTGCTGTTGGATTATAGCGGCAGCTTACATTCTTTTGAAGCCCGCAACCGTTACAGATATCTTAAAGAGCAAGACAAGACCTAATTACAAAAGAGACTTTAATTTAATTCTTTACCTTTTCCAATCCATACATTAGTTCTTATGTATAGATATGTGTACTTTGTTGTTAGAATGAGTAGTTAAGCAAAATACAAGATAAAATCCACGTGAGCAAGTATTTATAACATATTGATATTTAGTGTTTTTGTTAGTTAAAAGTAGAAATAGGCAAAAAAGGAATAATAATAAAGAAAATATCTATAATTGTTCCGCAATTTAAATACTATAATCCAAATGAATAGCGAAAAAACAAATCCCAAAATGAATCCACTTGATTCTATGATGTCTCGATTTGAAGAAGCTGCAAACAAATTAGGTTTAGATCAAGATCTTTACAACGTTCTCAAATACCCTGCAAAAAGTGTAATTGTACACTTGCCTGTTTTTATGGATAATGGGACTATTCAGGTTTTTGAAGGCTTTAGGGTTGTTCATTCCCAAACTTTAGGACCAAGTAAGGGAGGAATTCGTTATTCCATGGATGTACATCTTGATGAAGTAAAAGCATTAGCAGCTTGGATGACATGGAAATGCGCTGTTGTTGGTGTTCCTTATGGAGGAGGTAAGGGAGGAATTAAATGCGATCCCCGTAAAATGTCAGAGGGAGAGTTGGAAAGACTTACAAGGGCGTATGCTGCGGCTATGCAGCACACAATAGGCCCGGATCAAGATATACCTGCACCTGATATGGGAACAGGACAGCAGGAAATGGCATGGATTGTTGATGAATATTCAAAAATTAAAGGGGAATGGTCTCCGGCAGTAATTACCGGGAAACCTCTGACTCTTGGTGGATCTGCCGGCAGAGTGGAAGCTACAGGAAGAGGTGTAATGGTAAGTATTAAATGTGCATTAAAAATACTGGGACTTAATCCCAACCAATGCTCTTGTGTGGTACAAGGGTTTGGAAATGTTGGTTCTATATCGGCATTGTTAATCAGTAAATTGGGCATTAAGATTGTTGGAATTTCTGATGTTACAGGTGGTTATTTTAATGCGAACGGTTTTAATATTGAGGAAGCCATTCAATATGTTAATAAACACAAAAGTTTGGAAGGGTATTCAGGAAGTGTGAAAATCTCTAATGAAGAACTCTTAGAGCTTGAATGTGATATTTTAGTTCCTGCTGCTTTAGAAAACCAGATTACCGAGAATAATGCTTCGAGAATTAAAGCTAAACTTATAGTTGAAGGAGCAAACGGTCCGATTGCTTCTAATGCAGACAAAATTTTGAATGATAACAACGTACTTGTTGTGCCGGACATTCTTGCTAATGCAGGAGGTGTTACTGTTTCCTATTTTGAATGGGTGCAAAATAAAATGGGTGATTCGTGGACTGAAGAAAGCGTACATGAGAGAGCAGACAAAATTATTACTCAGGCTTTTGATAAGGTTTTTGAGTATTCACAGAAATACAACGTGAATATGCGAATTGCTGCTTATATTTTTGCAATTGAAAAGGTAGCAATGACTATTAAATTGAGAGGGAAATATTAAAAGTGTTTGTCTTTAGAATGGGTGTCTTTATCCATTAAAGATGTTGTTGAATAACCTTGTTTAATTCGTAAGCAGGAACCACACCGGATTGGCGCCATTTCATTTCACCATTTTTAAAAACAATTAGAGTCGGAACTCCTTGTATTTGTAATGAAGAAGCTAATTGCGGATTTCTGTCCACATCAATTTTGATAATACTCGCTTGCTCACCAACTTGTTTTTTTAAGTCTTCTAAGATTGGAGCCATCATTTTACATGGTCCACACCATTCGGCAGAAAAGTCCACCAACACAGGCTTGTTTTGATTAATGATTTCTTGAAACTTCATTTTTTGACTCTTTTTTAAACATTGAAAATGTCAGTCCTCCCATCAAAGCACCATAAGCAGTGCTGTTCAGTGGTTTTGATGTAATTGCACAAGTGCCGGAATCGCATCCAACATAATACCAATAAAGAAAACCGGCAACAGCACCTACTACTACTCCAATGATGGTTAATAGGTTGTTCTTGATTATGTTCATAGTTCTGTATTTAATTTGATTTTCCATAAGCCTCTAAGTTGCCCCATTGTGTATCCGGTGGCTTTGTCCAAAGGATATCTGATGTTTATTTCTTTTTGCGTTTCTGCTGCTATATCTTGCCCTTTTACACCATGACACGCTAAGCATGTAGGCATTCCAAGCGGTATAGCTTTGAAGTAAAATACTTCATTTTGTTCGCGCATGATCAGATGCTTATTGGCTGCGTTTTCATCGCTCATCATGGCAGCAATCTGTGCCCACGCTTGTTTGTCCATTTCGTTCAGCAGTTCATTGTTTTGGTTTCGGGCTTTATCGCTTACTCTGCTGATTTGTGAAGCATGGAGTATAGAGACAGAATCAGTGAGAGTGATCGCGTTTTCATTGCAAAAGGAAACAGCACCTGCAAAACCATGTTCTTTGATAGCAGAAGACACATTAGCTAAAAGGATTTGTTGCGCATGTGTTGCAATACTATCACCCAGTTTCAACATTGCTTGTTCATCAATTGCAGGAGTTGCAGCATCTTCTCTGATGAGATTTGATGAACTATTACTGCTACACGAAGCCAATATTCCCAAGATTGCTATGACAAAGATTTTTCTCATTTTATTTCTTCAAAAGTGATATCCTTATTTTCGTCTTTCTTTTTTACAACAGGTGTAGTGTTACAGTAAGAACGAGTATTTGCACAACCCATTTTAAATACTCCCATAATAAAAAGCAAACCGCCCATCATGGCAAGCACCCATTCTCGCGCCATGAATCCTTGTATGATAATCAATATACCCATGCCTAAATAGAGAACCCTCATTAGGTTCCAACCTTTTAATAATTCTTTCATTGTATTGTTTGAATTGGTATTCATGCAAATATACTTCTCTTTATTTTTAATTACTTTTTGATGGCAAGCAGACTGATAATGACAGATTCTCCTTTCAATACAACACCCTCGTTCATCTTGACTTTAGACTCTCTTGCTTCTATGATTTCAAAATCAGAAAAATCTTCTTGGAGTTGTTTCAGGTCATAATAGAGGTCATTTGTATTTGAAGAATGCTCACTTTCAATTGAATTGCCATTGCCAAAACCTTGCATTATCAATGTTCCTCCTTTCTTTAGGTATTGGCTTAAGCGGTGATGATAAACACTTCTTTTGTGTGGATCAAAATGCGCAAAAATCAATGCCAGCACATCAAAACTGTCTAAAGGTATATCAATTTCTTCAACGCTTCCAACAATATATTGTATGGATCCGGAAGTGTTTTTCGCTAGAGCCAACGCCTTTTGTCTGGAAATTTCACTCAAATCAAAGGCGGTTACTTCCCAGCCTTTTTGAGCTGCATATACTGCATTTCTGCCTTCTCCTTCTGCAGGAAACAATATTCTGCCTGTTGAAACGCTGTCTAACTTCTCTTTCAGGTATTGATTGGGTTCTTTGCCAAATAAATAGACCTCGGTTTCATACAGCTTATCCCAATATGCAGATGTAAACATAGAGAAGGTTTATTTTTTTATAGCAAAAATCCTTGTGAGATTTGATATTCCAACATGATAATCGCCTTCATGCAAGGTGTCAATAATCGTTTCTGCTTCTATGAACTCAAAATTTTCAAAATCTTCTTTCAGTTCTTGAATATCAAATAACATATCCACATCTGCGGGACCTCCGGCTTTTGGGTTTGTTTGTTGATTTGCTTTGTGTCCTTTGTCAAAACCCTCTAATATAAGAAAACCGCCTTTTTTCAAAAAACCGGCTAGTTTTCGGTGTAGCTGTCTCCTCACTGAAGAAGGGAAATGCGCAAAAATCAATGCGAGAGAATCAAATGAATCTTGTGTGTAATTTACATGTGCAATATCATCAATGGAATATTCCAGTTGTACACTGTGTTTAAGAGCCAATTGTGCAGCCTTTTTCTTGCCTTCTAAACTTTGGTCAAAAGCAAATACATCCCATCCTAAAGTGGCAGCATACACTGCATTGCGACCTTCACCCTCACAAGGAAACAGTATTTTGCCGGTCTTCATTTCAGAGAGTTTGGACTTCAAATAAGCATTGGGACTTTCTCCATAAACATAAGAAGACTGTCCAAAGCGTTCATCCCAAAAACTCTTGCTGTCTGCCACTACTCTTCGTTTTGTATTTCGTTTACAATAGCATCAACATTATACCAAGAACCACCATTATAGATATTGCTAATACCTTGCTGTTCTAAGTAACCTTTTGCTTGTGTGCATCTTCCTCCGCTTTGGCAGAATAATACAATGTTCTTTTTCCCTTTAAATTTTGAGACTTTACCGGGAATGGTGTCTAAAGGAATATTTACGGCACCTTTAACACTGCCACCTGAAAACTCTCCGGGGGTGCGTACATCTACTAAAAATGCGCCATCTTTTATTACCTCTTTTAATTGTTCATTTTCTGCGCCAAATAATGATTTAAAAATTCCAAACATGTGTTTTTATTGATTAGTTGTTTTGTTATCTGTTTTCTTTGTTGTTGATATTCCTAAAAAGTGCCAAATAGGGCAGAAATTTAAGAATGCAGTAAGCAAGAATACTATTGCCAAGATAAGGAAAATAAGCCCGGCTACACCTGTAACTATGTGTAAAAAGTATAACAGTATAAAGATTATCGCCAGGATAATACGTGCTATTTTATCTGTACTGCCGATGTTAGCTTTCATTTTGAATTTTATTTAAGGTTTGTAATTACATTTTGTAGTTTCTCGCTGACTTGAGTAGCAAGTTCGCCAAGATTATCATTAGAGACTGCAATCATGGAAGCAATCGGGTCAATTGCACTCACTTTAATTTTCCCGTCTTCTGTTTCCTGCACAACTACATTGCAAGGCAACATGGCTCCTATTTCATTTTCCACCGAAAGAGCTTTATGAGCAAAAACCGGATTACAAGCACCCAATATGGTGTATTTTCTAAACTCAACATCAATCTTCTTTTTGAGCGTGTCTTTGATGTCAATTTCTGTAATCACACCAAACCCTTCTTTTTTTAATTCTTCCTTAGTTTTTGTTATTGCTCCATCAAAGTCATCATTGACAATAGTTGAAAATGTATAGTTCATAATGTTGTTTGTATAAATGGTTAAAACCGATGCAAAAGTAATCTTAAAAAAGGAGTTGCTAAGTAACTTAGGTTACAAAGGAGGACAATCAATTTGTGCTGCATTTAATTGTCAAAATTCTATTGATTTTAGTTTACATTTAAGCTAATTACCTAAAACTCAAATTGATCAAGTGTTCTACATTTAATGAAAATCACCCAACACGGTGCTTACTCTGTGTCTGTGTGCTTTGGGTTTAGCAACATTTATTTGGAATCACAGCAGGTTACAGCGTTATACATTGAGTAATCGAAACAGTTCTTTTCTAACTTCCAAGGTTTCAAAATCTCCGCTATATTCTTCGGTTGTGGTTGTGCTGCTGTCATCTTTAATTCCACGCGAGGCAACACAAAGGTGCTTAGCATTTACAATTACAGCCACATTAGGGGTGTCAAGGGCTTGTTTGAGTTCTGCAGCAATTTGCATGGTCATACGCTCTTGGACTTGTGGTCTTTTGGCATAATATTCTACAATTCGGTTGAGTTTTGACAGTCCAATTACTTTGCCGTTTGGGATATAGGCTAAATGAACTTTGCCAAAAAATGGAACAAAGTGATGTTCGCAATGGGTGTAGAAATTGATATCTTTCTCTATCAATATTTTGCGGTATTTAAAGTCGTTTACAAAGTGTGTAACTTTAGGTTTGAGCGCTGGGTTTAATCCCCAAAACATTTCTTTTACATACATCTTTGCAACCCTATGCGGTGTTCCTTTCAAACTGTCATTTTCAAGGTCAAAGCCAAGGGTGTTCATTATTTCTCTAAAATGACTTTCAATGATTTGCATTTTTTCTTCATCCGAAAGCTTAAAAGCGTCCGGCCGCAGGGGATTATTGATATTATTTTCCATTAACTGTTACGATATTTCTGGGTGTTTCGGCAAGAGTAACCGTAAGTTCTATCTCTTTTTCTATGTGTGATCTTAGTTTTTGCCAAATAACAGAAGCAATATTTTCGGCTGTTGGGTTTAAGTGTCTGAACTCAAGCGTATCTAAATTAAGATTTTTATGGTCAAAAGATTGGGTTACTTCTTCCTCAATCATTTTTTTTAGTTTACTGATATCAAATGCGTATCCTGTGAGCGGATCAATCTCTCCGGTAACACTTACCTCAAGTTCATAATTATGTCCGTGATAGTTAGGATTGTTACACAGTCCAAAAAACTCCCGATTTTTCTCATCAGACCATGAAGGGACGTGCAGTCTGTGTGCGGCATTAAAATGGGCTTTACGGGTAATTGTTGCTTTCACTTGGCGCAAAAATAGGTAATTGAAAGGAATATTCTAAATGCCTGCGATCGGCTAAGCTCTGTTTGATGATGTGTTTATAGCTGTGTTACGCCACCGGACGCAACAAACTTCATTAAATCAGCCGGATTTCCATCTATGGGTTTGATTTTGCTCGTATGTATAATGTATAGATGACCAGAGAATGTGTAGGAGAAAGGAATATAGACAGAGCAATATCCTTCCATTTTTAAATCTTGCAGGCTTTCAGATGTAACAAAACCTATTTTATATACTGTATCGCCTTCTACATTGATCATCACCGGTTTGTTGAATTTCTTTTTATCACCAACAAATGCTTGCAATAAGTCTTTTATTGATGTGTAAATCAATTTGATACCGGGTGTTTTTTCAATTAAAGTTTCTATCAAATTGATAACCGGTTTTGTGATAAGGCTGGTTCCGAACATCCCTATTACCAAGATGAAACCTATTAACAAAAGAACCCCAAGTCCGGTATATTTAAACCCTAACAGCCCGTCAAGCCATGCAAAAATTGTAACGAGCAAATACACTGTAATTGCCAATGGCAGCACTATCAAGAGTCCCCTGAAGAACCATGTAAGCAGTTTGTTTGTTATATGAGAATAATTGTTGTGTTGTGGCATAATTGAAATTTATAGATAGTCTAACAAATCTTTGCCGATATCTGTTCGGTAATATTTGTCCTTAAAAGTAACGGTATGGGCTGCTTTGTAAGATTTAAGCAGAGCATCCATCATATTGTTGTCAAGTGCAGTCAGAGCGATAACCCTGCCTCCTGATGTAACGATTTTTCCTGCGGACTCTTGTGTACCTGCATGAAAAGGAATACAGTCTTTTATAAATTCTAATCCGGAGATTTCCATACCTTTTTTATATTCCTCAGGATAGCCTCCGCTCACTGTAAAAACAGTGGTGGCAAACTCTCTTTTGATTTTAATTTGATGTTTGTTTAGGGTCTTTGTACATGCAGCAACTAACAGTTCTAATAAGTCATTTTCGATTCGCGGAATTACAACCTCTGTTTCCGGGTCTCCCATTCTGGCGTTATATTCAATGACATAAGGTTCTCCCATGTAGTTTATCAAACCAAAGAAAATAAAACCTTTGTAGTGGAGTTTGTCTTTGCGAATGCCTGCAATTGTGGGTTTGATGATATTCTGTTCTACTTTGTACAAAAAGTCTTTGCTAGCAAAAGGTACTGGTGATACTGCACCCATTCCCCCTGTATTTAATCCGGTATCTGCTTCGCCAATTCTTTTATAATCTTTTGCTTCCGGTAAAATCAAATAGTTTTTTCCATCTGTCAATACAAAACAAGACAATTCAATTCCGGTCAAGTACTCTTCTATAACAACTTTTTCTGATGCTTTACCAAACTTGCTATTTTCAAGCATTTCATTCAAGTTTTTCTTAGCATCTTCAAGGTTGGCGCAAATCAACACCCCTTTGCCGGCAGCCAGCCCATCTGCTTTTAGAACATAGGGAGCAGAGAGCGTTTCTAAGAATTGGTGTGCTTGGCTTAGTGTAGATTTAGTAAAAGTAGAGAAACGAGCTGTGGGTATATTGTGTCGCAACATGAATTCTTTTGCAAAATCCTTGCTGCCTTCAAGTTGTGACCCCTTTTTTGAAGGACCTGCAACCATGATGCCCGGTATTTTCTTTTCTAAGAAATCAGTGATTCCCAACACCAGTGGATCTTCATTTCCGGGTAACACAAGATCAATCTTTTTTTCTATACAAAATACCGCTATTGATTCAAAGTCTGTAGGGTTAATATTGATATTGATTCCACATTGTGCAGTACCTGCATTACCGCTTGCTATATAGAGTTTAGTGCACAAAGGACTTTGACTGATTTTCCATGCAAAAACATGTTCTCTTGCACCTGTTCCCAGAATAAGAATATTCATGGCTGCAAAAGTAATTTAATCATTGTGTTTATGAAAATCTATCTAACCCAATGAATCTATTGTAGTTGAGCACTTAGCGAATGATAGTTGTAATAGTTTTGAGTGAGTTATTCGGGAGATAATCTTATTTGAGTGATGTATAGAATCCATTTATTTGTATAAAATCCATTCAGCAACATTTATGTTAGTATGTATATAAGATTGTAATTGGAGGTTCTGCTATGTTTTAATTTACTGATGTAAACAGCAAAATATTTTTTAGAGTAATACTGCTTGTTTTTCTACTTTTGAGCCTTTACAATGAACAAGAAGCAACTTCAAATATTCAATATTTTGTTTGGACCTGTGTTGTTTCTGTTAGTGTATTTAAGCGACATCAAAGGATTGTCTCACGAAGGCAAAGCAGTCATGGCATGTACGCTTTGGGTTGCGTTTTGGTGGATTACAGAAGCAGTCGAACTACCGGTTACATCGCTGCTTCCTATTGTATTGTTTCCTCTTTCCGGTGCTTTACCTCTCAAAGCTACAACAGCCGAATATGGGAATCCCTTTATTTTTCTCTTTATGGGCGGTTTTTTAATAGGCTTAGCAATCGAAAAATGGAATTTGCACAAACGCATTGCTTTCAAGATTATTGAGAAAATTGGTACGCGAGAACGCAGTGTTTTATTAGGATTTATGGTTGCCACAGCTTTTATTTCAATGTGGATTTCGAATACCGCCACAGCGGTTATGATGCTTCCGATAGGGCTTTCTGTTTCTGCTTATTTTGGCAACAATCAACTATTTAAGCAAAACTTGATGTTGGGTATTGCCTATGCTGCTTCTAGCGGAGGGATGGCTACATTGATTGGAACACCTCCCAACATTATTCTTGCAGCAGTGCTTAAAAATTCGGCAGGTATTGAAATCTCTTTTTTGAATTGGATGCTTTTTGCAACTCCTTTCAGTTTGATTTTGTTATTGGTTTGTTGGTGGCATTTAAGCAGAAAGTTAGGAAGAGGAGTGAGTCAGGGTTTTAAACTTGACAATAATGAATTAGGAACAGTTACCTTGCCGGAAAAAAGAGTGTTGATGGTGTTTTGTTTGGTTGCTTTTTTTTGGATTACCCGAGTCTTTCTGTGGAATAAATTTATTCCTGCTTTGGATGATACGTTGATTGCAATGATTGGTGCAATCGCATTGTTTATTATTCCTTCAGGTATAAAGGGAGAAAAACTATTGAATTGGGAAACAGCAAAACGTTTGCCTTGGGATGTATTATTAATTTTTGGTGCAGGATTAGCCATTGCCAAGGGTTTTGCAGATACAGATTTAACCCAATGGATTGCTCAGCACTTTGCTGATGTGAATGTATTGCCATGGGTGATTCTTTTGATGGTTATTGCAGCTATTAATTTTCTTACAGAAATCACCTCTAATACAGCAACAGCGAGTATCATTCTGCCGATTCTTTATTCCATGAGTTATTCGTTAAACTTAAACCCTTTGACATTGCTTGTAGGTGCAGCAATCGCCTCAAGCTGTGCATTTATGTTGCCTGTGGCTACGCCTCCCAATGCTATTGTTTTCAGTAGCGGGGCTGTCAAAATTAAAGATATGATGAGAGAGGGTATATTTTTGAACCTAACCTCTATTTTGCTAACATTTCTTTTTGTTCAAACCTTGATTGGAGTGCTGCAATAGCGCAGCCACAATACTTTTGATTAGGATAACATCTTTTCATAAAAGAGTTTGTATTGAGAAGCAACGGTATCACTTGCAAAGTTTTTTACTGCAAACAATCTTGCGTTTTTAGATAATTCTTGTTGATGTTGAAGTGCATATTCAATACCCTCTGCTAATTGTTTGGTGTCTTTTAGCGGGACTAAGTAGCCATTTTCCTTGTGCTCAATCATGTCTTTAATTCCTCCGGTGTCAAAACCCACAACGGGAGTACCACATGCAAGTGATTCAACTACGGTATTGGGTAAATTATCTTCTATGGAAGGAATAACAAATACTCCTGCTTTTTTGTACCATTGAACCAACGCTTCAGAAGAACTCACAAACCCCATTTGTTTTATCTGTTTGGGACAGTGCTCATCCGGATTGCCCAACACAACCCATTCTAACTGCTTTTCTTTAAGCTCTTCAACCGCTTTGTATAAATAGGTTAATCCTTTGCGCTTGTCTCCCGATTTTTCTGCTATAAACAACACAATCTTCTTCTCATAATCTGCTTCACCGGACGGAGCATATTTTTCAATATCTATCGGGTTTTTGATAGCTGTGAAATGTGTTTGTGCCGGAAAAATAGCTGCTTTTTTTGATTCTTCTAACAACCAAACGGAGGGTGAAATGATGCCAATGCGAGCGTGGGAATAAGCAGTTTTTTTTATCTGAACAAATTTTTCCTCCAACTGTTTATATGCTTTTTCTTCATAATCTGTTTTGTAATGAAGCCCACCGGAAAACGGATTCATGTCGTGCATTGTCCAGACTATGGGTTTGTTAATTTTTGAAAAAAAACTTGTTATGTCAATGAATTTCACCACCCAATGTAAATTGATGAGGTCAAAGTCTTGGATAAAAGGGAGTTTATGTAATCTGAAAAGAGAAAAAGGGGAATTAAAAAAACAATCCGGTTTGCCTATTCCGAATCTATAATTAAGTATTCGGTTCAGTTTATCAATTAAAAAAACGAGCCAAGGATTTTTAAATTCCTTAATCGAATGGACATTCGGGATGTTTTGTGGCGTAGATCCCTTAAGAAATAAAAGGTGGCTATCGACTCCATTTTTTAGCAAAGCTTGGTGAATCCTCAGAGCGGCAATTCCTGCACCTCCGCCACTATTGGTTGTGATATGTAATACCCTGAGGGACATGATGGATGATAGCGATGCAAAAAAAGTTAAAAAATTCGATTAACTAAAAATATTCTGTTGCCCGTAAATAAACAGACAAAGCAAATAACTTTGCAAGCTAAATAACAATGGGTTTAGTTGTCAGACAAACGCTAAAGGCTTCTTTTGCCAACTATGTTGGTGTATTGGTTGGCGTAGTAAATATGTTAATTCTGATGCCTTTGATTTTTTCTGAATCAGAGATAGGAATTATCAAAATGCTGACAGAAAACATGGTGATGCTTGCCGGTTTTGCAACATTGGGTATTTCAAGCTCTATGTACCGCTATTACCCTCATTTTAAGGATGACCCGAACGGAAAACTACATGGCTTTGATTTTTGGGCTGCTTTCATCCCTTTTGTAGGTTTTATGGTTATTACCCTACTCATGATTGTTGGGAAATCTTGGGTTGTGTCTTACTTCAGTGAAAAAGCTGCTGCGTTTTTAGAATATTATCTCTTGTTAATTCCATTGGCATTCACTCAGATTTTTTTCTCTGTTTTTGAGGTTACTGCCGCTATTGAAAACAGGATTGTTATTCCTAAGTTTCTTAAAGAAATTCTAATGAGGGTTTTGACAGCAGTTGCTTTCTTGTTGTATTATTTCGGTTGGCTCAATTTCTATCAATCTGTCTTGCTGCTAGTAATTTTTTACTTTGTCCCTTTGCTGTTAATTTTTATTTATTCAGCCAAACTACGCAAGATTCATCTCAGACCTGATTTTCATTATCTGAAAAACAACACGCACATAGTCAGAGATTTTTTAAACTACACCGGCATTATCACACTTGGAAGTTTAAGTGGATTTATCCTTGCCAAAATTGATATGATTATGATCAGTGCTAAAATGGGATTAGACTATACAGGTGTTTATATGATTGCTGTTTACGTAGCCACCATTATCGAAATACCCAGAAGGTCTTTGGTTCAGATTCTTTCAACCAAAATCTCGCAGCAAATGGTTGACGAGAACCATTCCGAAACAGAGAAATTATACAAACAAACATCTACCTTACTCTTTATATCCGCACTCTTTCTATTGCTGTGCATACTCATCAACATTGACAGTATGTACAAAATAATGCCCAATGGAGATCTGTATATTGGAGGTACTGCTGTAATTTATATTTTGGCTATTTCTAAATGTATTGAACTCATTACAAGCATGGGACAGGTGATTATTATGTACTCTCGCTATTATTATATCACCTTGTTGATGACCATTGTAACCGCTGTAATTGGAATATTACTCAACTTATTGTTGATACCTGTTTATGGTTTGACAGGTGCAGCTATTGCTACTGCTATTACTATTATTATCCAACAAATCATAATAGGTATAACCATTTATACAAAACTTGGTTTTCATTCCTTTACCATTACCCAACTTAAAACTGCCTTCCTATTTATAATAGCTATTGGTGTTAATTTTATAATTCCAACGTTGACAAATGCTTGGTTAGATATAAGTGTAAGAACTGTTGTCATAGCCGGGATTTTTATTTTGGTATTGTATAAAGCACAATGGTCAACAGAAACCAACCAAATCATTAACAATCTAATCCGCAGAGTAAAAGACAGAAACTTTAAACCATATTGATTGCCAAAAGTCATATCATGATACAATCAATAAAATCAAGGTTTAAATAATTCCCTCAAGGCTGAATTTAGCTATATCTTTGCAAGCCTTATGAAGAGGAATGTTGAAATCATGTCGCCTGCCGGTGGGTTTGATTCAATGATGGCAGCCATACAAGGTGGTGCAAATTCAGTTTATTTTGGTGTAGATCAATTAAATATGCGTGCACGTGCTACCATGAATTTTACCTTAGGAGACATACCGGAGATTGCCCGAATTTGTAAAGAAAACAATATACGCTCCTATCTGACACTAAACACTATTGTTTACGACCATGATTTAACCATCATTAAAACCGTTACCAATGCTGCTAAAGAAGCAGGTATTACAGCCATCATTGCAGCAGATCAAGCAGTTATTGCTTATGCACGTTCTGTGGGAATGGAAGTACATATTTCAACCCAAGTGAATGTTACCAACATTGAAACCGTAAAATTTTATGCACTGTTTGCTGATACGATTGTATTAGCCAGAGAACTAAGCCTTGTTCAAGTAAAGAAAATCGTTGACGCCATTGAAGCGGAGCAAATCAAAGGACCTTCAGGAAGATTGATTGAAATAGAAATTTTTGTTCATGGAGCTTTGTGTATGGCAGTATCCGGTAAATGCTACTTGAGCTTACATACCCACAACTCATCTGCAAACAGAGGTGCGTGTATTCAAAATTGCAGGAGAGAATATAAAGTTACAGACCGAGAAGAAGGACATGAATTCGCGATTGAAAATGAATATATAATGTCTGCCAAAGATTTGTGTACCATTGATTTTTTGGATGAAGTGTTAGACAGTGGAGTTACAGTACTTAAAATCGAAGGAAGAGGAAAAGGACCGGAATATGTCAAAACTGTTACAAAATGTTATAGAGCAGCAGTAGATGCCTATTTAGAAGGAAATTATAGCAAAGAAAAAGCAGCAATATGGAAAGAAGAAATGGAGAATGTTTACAATCGCGGCTTTTGGTCAGGATATTACTTAGGTCAAAAGTTAGGTGAATGGACTGACACTTCCGGTTCTAAAGCCAAACAAAGAAAAGTTTACTTGGGTAAAGGAAACAATTATTTCAGTAAAATTGGAGTAGGAGAATTCCTAATCGAAACACATTCTCTCAAAAAAGGAGATTCAATTTTAATAACCGGACCCAAAACAGGAGTCATCGAAACCATAGTAGAGGAATTGCACACTGCACACGGACCCGTTGAGGAAGCTGTTAAAGGAGAGTTGTGTGGAATTAAATTGGATACAATCATTCGCAAGAGCGATAAACTTTACAAAGTTGTGAGCGCAGAACAATGATTACCATCACACTCATACGCGACAAATGTATAGGATGTAATTATTGCAGAGAGCATGCACCTCAACGATTCACCATGTCAAAAAAAGATGGCAAGGCAGTTTTGCTTAATTCGTATGACCGCAAAGGTTTTCATACCGCCAAAGTACATGAGTCAGAACTGGAATCAGTACAGAATGCTGCCAAAGCATGTCCTGTAAATGTAATCAAGGTTACAGAATAAAAATGTTTCTAATCATCACAGAATAAGACAAAAATCTGTTACAGCTCAATTATTTGTTATATTTTTGCACCGCAAATAACAACAGAAATTATTTGCACAATGCCCAACAATATAACGAATAAAATCATCAACGAGGGCTTAACCTTTGACGATGTACTTGTAGTTCCTGCATACTCAGAAGTATTACCCAGAGAAACAAACACAACTACAAAGCTTACCAAAAAAATCTCATTGAATATACCACTTGTATCTGCTGCTATGGATACAGTTACCGAATCCGATATGGCAATTGCTATGGCGCGTGAAGGCGGAATCGGCATTATTCATAAAAACATGACGATTGAACAACAGGCTAAAGAGGTTAGCAGAGTCAAAAGAGCGGACAGCGGAATGATTATGAACCCTATTACCTTGTCAAAAAATGACACCATCGCTGATGCCTTACACTTAATGAAGGATAACAGTATTGGAGGCATTCCGATTGTTGATTCTAAGCGTACACTCATAGGCATCATTACCAATCGAGACTTGCGTTTCGAAAAAGATATGAGTAAGAAAATTGATAAGGTGATGACAAAAGACGAACTCATTACAGGTAAAGTAGGCACAGATCTAATGCAAGCCCGTGCAATCCTACAAGAGCGCAGAATAGAAAAACTTCCTATTGTTGACAAAAACAACAAATTAGTAGGGCTAATAACATTCAAAGACATACAAAAAGTAATCAGTTATCCCAAAGCTTGCAAAGATGAGTTTGGCAGACTGCGTGTAGGAGCAGCCATTGGTGTTACAGCCGATACTATGAAAAGAGTAGATGCTTTGGTTGAGGCAGGGGTAGATGTGGTTGCATTAGATACAGCTCACGGACACAGCAAGGGCGTAATCAACGAACTCCAAAAAATAAAGAAGAAATATAAAGACCTGCAAGTAATTTGCGGAAATATTGCAACCGGTGCAGCAGCAAAAGATCTGGTTAAAGCCGGAGCAGATGCGGTGAAAGTGGGAGTGGGTCCGGGTTCTATTTGTACAACAAGAATCATTGCCGGAATCGGTGTTCCGCAACTCTCTGCCGTAATTGATGTAGCAACCGCAATTCAAGGAAGCGGAGTACCTATCATTGCAGATGGAGGGGTGCGATATAGCGGAGACTTAGTGAAAGCCATCGTTGCCGGAGCAGACACCATGATGGCGGGCGGAATCTATGCAGGTACAGAAGAAACACCCGGAGAAACTACGTTGTACGAAGGTAGAAAAGTTAAAACATACAGAGGAATGGGCTCTATTGAAGCTATGAAAGATGGATCTAAAGACCGATACTTTCAAGATGCGGAAGAAGAAATTGCCAAATTAGTACCCGAAGGAATTGTAGGGCATGTTGCCTACAAGGGAAAAGTTGCAGAAGTGATTTACCAATTCGTTGGCGGACTGAAAGCAGGAATGGGATATTGTGGTGCAAAAACCATTGATGAGTTGAAAAAAGCATCTTTTGTAAAAATCACCGGTTCTGGTATCAGGGAGAGTCATCCGCATGATGTAAAAATCACAAAAGAAGCTCCGAATTATACTCGATAGACAAACGCTATCTCAATCCCAATAGTTCGTCAGGATTATTCTCCAATATATTTCCGACTACAACCACATCTGCACCTGCGTTCCATGCTGCAACCAGTTGGTCCTTGGATTTAATGCCGCCACCCACAATAATTGGTATTGAAATACTTTTACGAACAATCTGTATCATGTCGGGAGGCACCTGATTGTGAGCACCGCTGCCTGCATCCATGTAAATCAACTGCAAACCCAAATACTCGCCAGCCATCGCAGTAGCCATTGCAATACCCGGCTTGTCAGAAGGAATTGGAACTGTTTGACTAATATAGGATGCAGTTGTTGTTTTGCCTCCGTCAACTAACATATACCCGGTTGGAATAACCTCAAGATTCATTTTCTTGAGAAATGGAGCAGCAACAACATGTTTGCCAATTAATAAATCAGCATTACGACCCGAAATGAGGGACAACAACAAGATCGCATCAGCTTTGTTACTCATTTGAATTTCGCTTCCGGGAAAAATAGTTATAGGCAAATCACTATACTTTCTAATAAAATCAATACACTCATCAATCCTTCCTTGATAGAGCAAACTACCCCCGACAAAAATGATATCCACATGCACTTTTTTTGCATTCTCCAACACTGCTTTAACGTTTGTAAAATCTGTATCAGGGTCAATTAAGATAGCAAGAAATTTTTTGTTTGCACTTTTTGCTTCGCGTATGGATTTTAAAACAGACATTCAGTGTGATAAGGCTTGTTAATCGTTGTTTTGGGCAGCAAATATAATTCTATTTTAATGATTGAAATAATTGGTGTAAATTTGAAAGAAAAGGGGTGTTTTTTAAAACTTGTGGAAAAGTGAAAACCTCAATCAAACAAATCTAAAATACTTTTGAAAACCACAAGCAGGGCATTTTTTCTGTCCTGCTTTTTAATCTATAAATGATTGATTATGAGTAATAAAAATATACAAAAACAAGGGCTTACATTTGCCAGACACAACACCAAAGAGGATGTTTCTGTTTACGATTTATTCAAATATGAATATAGAACATCAGAAATTAGAAATCCAAATGGAGATTTAGTTTTTCAAATGAAAAACGTAGAAGTTCCCGCAGGATGGAGCCAAGTTGCTACAGATATATTAGCACAAAAATATTTTCGCAAAAAAGGAGTGCCCCAACCCAATGGTACACTTGCCGGAGAAACCAGTGCAAAACAAACTGTACACAGATTGGTTGACTGCTGGAAACAATGGGGTCAAACTTATGGTTACTTTGCCTCTGAGAATGATGCTCAAATATTCTATGATGAGTTAGTGTACTCATTGTTGGCTCAACAAGCTGCGCCTAACTCTCCTCAATGGTTTAACACAGGTTTATATACAGCATATTCTATCAAAGGAGAGCCTCAAGGACACTATTATGTAGATCCTAAAACTGAAAAATTAACACGTTCTACCAATGCCTATGAAAGACCACAACCACACGCTTGCTTTATTTTATCTGTGGATGATGATTTAGTAAACGAAGGTGGTATCATGGATTTGTGGGTGAGAGAAGCGCGTATTTTCAAATATGGTTCAGGTGTAGGAACTAACTACTCAAAAATTAGAGGAAGAAATGAAAACCTTTCTGGCGGTGGAACATCTTCAGGTTTAATGTCATTCTTAAAAATAGGAGACCGTGCTGCCGGTGCTATCAAGTCCGGTGGAACAACTCGCAGAGCAGCCAAAATGGTGTGTCTTGATTTAGATCACCCTGAAATAATGGACTTCATTAATTGGAAAAAGAATGAAGAGAAAAAAGTGGCTGCACTAATTGCTGCCGGCTATCCTAGCGATTACGAAGGTGAGGCATATCAAACTGTGGCAGGACAAAACTCTAACAACTCTGTGCGTATTCCGGCTGCTTTCTTCAAAAAATTAGAAAAAGGTGAAAATTGGGACTTAATTGCCAGAACTGACGGCAGGGTGATGGATTCAATTCCTGCTCAAAAAATTTGGGACGATATTTCTTATGCTGCATGGGCTTGTGCTGACCCCGGAGTACAATATGATGACACAATCAATGATTGGCATACTTGTCCAGAAGGCGGTAGAATCAACGCTTCTAACCCATGTTCTGAATACATGTTCCTTGATAATACGGCTTGTAATCTTGCATCATTAAACCTAATGAAGTTTTTTGATACTGATACACTTGAGTTTGACGTAGCTTCTTATGAATACGCTTCCAGAATTTGGACAGTTGTATTAGAGATTTCTGTGTTGATGGCACAGTTCCCAAGCAAAGAAGTGGCTCAACTTTCTTATGATTACAGAACACTTGGTTTGGGTTATGCAAACTTAGGTACATTGTTAATGGTATCCGGAATTCCTTATGATAGCAAGAAAGCAACTGCAATTTGTGGTGCATTAACTTCTATTCTTACAGGTACTGCCTACGCTACATCTGCTGAAATGGCTGCTACATTGGGCACTTTCAGAATGTATGAAAAGAACAAAAAACACATGTTACGTGTGATAAGAAATCACCGCTACGCTGCTTATAACACTCCTTTGGCATACGAAGGATTGAGCATTCCTGCAGTAGGTATTGACCCGCAATACTGCCCTGAAAACCTGCTTCAAGCAGCTTGTGACAGTTGGGATAAAGCACTTAAATTAGGTGAACAATACGGCTACAGAAATGCTCAAGTTACCGTAATTGCCCCTACAGGTACTATTGGACTTCTGATGGATTGTGACACCACAGGTATTGAACCAGATTTTGCAATGGTAAAATTTAAGAAATTATCCGGTGGCGGATATTTCAAAATTATCAATCAATCTATTCCGCTGGCACTCAAAAACATGGGATATACCCCTGAGGAAGTAGATGAGATTGTTGCCTATGCAAAAGGGCATAGCACATTTGAAGGCTGTCCTCACATTAACCCGACTACACTCAGAGCCAAAGGCTTTAATGATAATGACCTGAGAGCAATTGAACAAGGTGCACCAACAGCATTTGAAATTGGCTTTGTATTCAACAAATCTATCTTAGGCGAAGAATCAATGCAAAGAATGGGATTCAAACCTGAGCAATACAATGCACCTAACTTCAATATGCTTAAAGCACTTGGATTTACTGCACAACAAATAGAAGAAGCCAACGAATACGTTTCCGGTACAATGACAATCGAAGGTGCACCTTTCCTAAAAGAAGAACATCTGCCTGTCTTTGACTGTGCAAACCGTTGTGGTGCAAAAGGACAAAGATACATTCACCCGCATGCCCATATTAGGATGATGGCAGCAGCTCAACCATTCCTCTCCGGTGCAATATCAAAAACAATTAACCTTCCTAATGAAGCTACTGTAGATGATATTAAATCTTGCTACAAAATGAGCTGGGAACTTGGTGTGAAAGCCAATGCGCTGTATAGAGACGGATGTAAACTTTCTCAACCGCTGTCAAACAAATCTGATACAAAAGAAGAAAAAGTTGAGACAGCGAGTGATATGAACACACTCGTTGATAAAGCAGTAGGCGAAAATGGTGAAATTTCTATAGCTGAGCTTGCTCCGGACATTGTACTGAATGCAGCAAAACGCATTATTAGTATGTCAACCGATACTCAGTTCAAACGTCAGTTGAGTGATATTGTTGAAAGAAAGAAACTCCCAAGCAAACGAAGAGGATTTACCCAAAAAGTAAAAATTGAAGGAAACACCCTTTTTGTCAGAACAGGTGAATATGCTGACGGAACCTTAGGTGAAATCTTTGTTGATATGCATAAAGAAGGCGCATCTTTCCGTTCTTTAATGAACTGCTTTTCGATTGCTATTTCTATTGGATTGCAATATGGTGTTCCTTTAGATGAATATGTTGAAAAATTTACATTTACACGTTTTGAACCCGCAGGCAGAATTGAAGGACATGACAATATCAAACAAGCAACATCTGTTGTGGACTTTATCTTTAGAATGTTAGGGTTTGAATATTGTGATAGAGAAGATTTAGTACACGTTAAGCCGGAAAAAAGTGAGCAGAAACACCATCATATAGATAAAGAAGTAGGTAAACCTACTCAAACCCACAAGCATACACACACTGTTTCGGTTGAAAAGCATGAAAAGATTGAACACTCTTCAACTCATATTCACAACAAAATACCTGCGCAAGGTGATGCCCCAACTTGTAAGAATTGTGGTAACATGACAGTACGTAGCGGAACTTGCTACACTTGTTTGACTTGTGGCAGTACCACAGGTTGTTCATAAAGAACTTCTTTTCATAGCTGTTTTCCTTTAACAAAAGTCTGTTGAGATTAGTCTTGACAGACTTTGTTGTTTTTAGCTGAGGACCATATAAAAGAATTTTGACTACAACCTCTAACACAATTTTTCGACTGTATAAATGAAAAGCATACATTTGAAAGTGTATTAAATGTAAAATGTGAACCGTGTTCACGACTTAAATCAACATAAAAATGAAAAAATATTTACTACTTATTATATATGTTTTTTCCATTACAGCCAAAGCCCAAACACTTTATTTTCCTCCAACCTCAGGTACTGATTGGGATACCATTTCTCCCGCTTCGCTCGGCTGGTGTGAAGACAAGATAGACACCCTGTATGACTATTTGGAAGCCCGAAATTCAAAAGCATTTATACTGCTTAAAGACGGTAAAATTGTTATGGAGAAATACTTCGGCACATTTACTATGGATAGTGTTTGGTATTGGGCATCTGCGGGCAAAACACTCACTGCATTTACGGTGGGTATTGCACAACAAGAAGGATTTCTTGATATAAATGACCCGACCTCTCAAT
Source organism: Bacteroidia bacterium (assembly GCA_023228875.1). Taxonomy (NCBI): domain Bacteria; kingdom Pseudomonadati; phylum Bacteroidota; class Bacteroidia; species Bacteroidia bacterium. Next base: position 44,250 of record JALOAG010000009.1, read on the forward strand.
ATCTTGGGGCAGGTTGGACAGTTTGCCCCCCGGCAAAAGAAGATTTAATCACAATTAAGCACCAACTTTCCATGACAAGTGGCTTAGATGATGGTGTGCCTGATAACCACTGTTTTGCCGACACCTGTCTCCAATACATTGCTGATGCAGGCACCCGATGGGCTTATCACAATGCACCCTATACCTTGCTTGACAGTGTTATTTATTATGCTACCGGACAATCGCTCAATTCTTATGTAATGCAAAATATCGGAGTGCCTATCGGTATGACAGGAATGTTTGTTTATTCGAACAACAACAATGTATTTTACAGTAAACCAAGGAGTATGGCTCGTTTTGGACTATTGATTCTCAATCACGGGAACTGGAATGGCAACCAGATTTTGACCGATACGGAATACTTCAATCAAATGGTAAATACTTCGCAAAATATCAACCAGTCCTATGGTTACTTGTGGTGGTTGAATGGAAAATCTTCTTACAGACTTCCAAATTTACAACTGCAATTTAACGGATACCTCAATCCCAATGCACCTGCTGATATGTATGCAGCTTTGGGAAAAAATGGGCAATTCATAAATGTAGTGCCCAGCATGAATTTGACTTTTATACGTATGGGCAATGCCCCTACAAGCAGTGCCGTACCTTTTACCATGAATGATACTATATGGCAAAAACTGATTGAAATAATGTGCAACAAAACTGCTGTTACTCAAGTATCAGTTGAGAGAAATGCAGTATTACAAGTTTATCCAAACCCTGCACAGCATACTTTTACAATTGAATTGCCTAATAAAAGTTTTTCTCTTGAAGTTTTTGATATAACCGGACGTAAGATTTATGCTCAAGACAACATTTCAAACAGGACAGAAATTGATTGTAGCAATTTTTCAAGAGGCATATATAAAGTACAAGTTACAGATAGTAAGAATAGTTACAATCAAAAACTAATAATCCAATGAAAAACAATCTGTAATAACTTGACTTTGATTGTGGTTGTAGCATATCTGTTATGCTCACTTTCAAAACAACTTTTTTGGAATACAATTCTCATCTAAAATCTTACATTTGGACACAGAATGAGGTTGCTTGATGATTGCCATTGTGGGCAGCAGAATAACCCGACTTGTATATAAAATCACTTCCGATGAAACAGTTTTTTACAGCATTATTTGAATACAGCCATTATTACAATCAACAAGTGTTTGATGTTATTAAAAACAACCCCGAAAAAGTCTCTGAAAAAGTTGTAAAGCTTATTAATCATGTTGTCAATGCTCATCATATTTGGAATTATCGAATAGAAAAGACAAAGCCTATAATTGGTGTATGGGAGTTGCACACTATAGCTGAATTAAAAACCATGAATCAAGAAAACTTTCAGCATACTTTGCAAATACTTAACAAAGCAGACCTATGCGAGGTCATTCAATACACAAATAGCAAAGGAGAAGTTTTTAGTAATAGTATCAGGGATATACTTTTTCATGTTGTGAACCATTTTACTTACCACCGAGGGCAAATAGTAACAGATTTAAAAAACCAAGGGGTAGAGCCTTTAGTTTCTGATTATATCTTTTACAAACGTCAAAAATGATGTTTGAACAATCGATTCGGATTATAGTTATAAGATTGCGAGCAAACCGTGTCTGAAGCTACACTACCTTAAGAGCACTAATGTCTAACTTTGTTCATAGGTATGACCATCAAGCGTAGTATAGGTTAAAACCGCTAAATATATACCCTGTTCACATGTGTATCGTCCTGAAAAAAGTTGACTCCAACACGAATTCAGATACAATAAAGGATTTTAAAGGTATTTTGAAATTGGTTTCTCCACAAAACTTTGGTTTCATTGAGTATGTCTTCATTGAACCGAAACTTATAGAAGAAAAAAAGTTAACTAAAGGACAACTAGTCAATGGCAGAGCAATACTCTCATTCAACAAAAGGAAAAATGAGTAGTGATGGAGAGTTTTTATTATTTAATGTAGTCTGTGCATTGCTGTACTTTAATAGTTCTTGTATATAGATAAATAAAAGGCTGGTAAGTGTTTTTATAGTTTAGCAATTGTTAACTGCTCAGTGTTTAAAGACAACTTGTTTTAAGTTAAAGATTAACACGCAGTCAAAGATAAACGTTAATCAAATTTGTAATATTATCTTTTGATTATTTTACATGCAAATTTTGAGAATAGAAAAACAGAAAAAGCTATTTTTGGATCAATTTATTTATTTTAATCAGCCCGCTACCTTTTTGATTTTTAATATGATTGGAGAAGTAAGGTGTGCCAATTTGGCAAGGGTTGTCATTAGGTATAGGTTTTGATTCAAACACTGATATTTTTATGCGAATTAAACACGTAATTCTTTCAGCAGCATTATGCTTCACTACTTTTTTTATTTTGGGATCATCTTCTTTGCAGGCTCAAGAACATTCACACCACGACAATCACAAAAATGAAATAGGAATTGCGCCCAATCCTGTGTATTTTCCGCATGAAAAAATTTGGGATTACGGGTTACATGTCCATTATATCCGTAAAATTAAAGAATCAAAATTTGGTGCAGGTATAGGATATGAGAGTATTTTTAATCATCACAAACACCATACTTTCAGTTTAGTTGGCAATTACCGTCCTATTGATAGGTATCAAATTGCACTTGCACCGGGGCTGACTTTTGAAGATAATCAGTTTAGTCAACCACAATTTTCTTTTCATGTGGAAACTTCCTATGAATTTGAGTTTAAACATTTTCATTTAGGCCCTACTGTAGAGTTTGCTTTTGATTCAAACGAATATCACGTGAGCCTTGGGATACATATAGGTTTTGGGTTTTAGTGCTGCACAGTACAGCAAAAGCATCCACTTAAGTGTGGGACAATAATTGTTTTAATTTTTTTCTATCCGGTTTACCGTTATTTGTGTGAGGAATATCAGTAACCAATATAATCTCCAACGGATTATGATATTTTGGCAGTTGTTTTTTAAGGGTTTGCAGCGTGTTCAGGGGAAGCTTGGTGTCTTGGTTGCACACCATTACTACCTTTTCGCCAAGACGACTGTCGGGCTTGCTGCTAATGACAAAAGCAAATGGTACGATACGGCTTTCAGCAATGAGTTTTTCAACCCTTTCAGGCAAGATTTTTATACCACCACTATTGATAACAAAATCAGCTCTTCCGAGAATTTCAAAAGAACCATCCGGATAAATATGGGCTAAATCAGTAGTGTCTATCAATGCAGAAAATTGGGTTTGAATTTGCAAACAAGTGGATTCATTCAATTGCACTTTGACATTGGGTAAAGGATAAAATCGTTTTTGAGCTTTTGCTCCATTGAGCCTTCGGAGTGCAATATGCGAATAAGTTTCCGTCATTGCATAAGTGTGATAAATGGCAGGTCTTAATGTTTGTAGTGCTGCTACTACATTGTCGTCAATGGGTCCGCCACCAATCAGAATATGTGAGAATCGGTTGAGTTTTTGCACAGATTCAAGGTTTTCTAAAATCGCTTTGAGTTGCAGCGGCACTAAGCTAATAAATGTACAATCATGATTAAAAACCAGATTTGTCATGGGATCAGAAGAAGGCTCTGCATATTCAAAACCAAGTCCAAGTACTCTTGCACGCACCATCATCATGAAACCACCCACTTTGTCAGTTGGAATACAACAAAAGATTTTGCCGGAAGTGATGCCTAATGTTTGTTGTGTTTGCTTCGCGCTGTATTCAAGCCATTTTTTCTCAAGTAAGATCGGTTTAGGTTCTCCTGTAGAACCGGAGGTTTTGAGCTGAAACCCTGTCATGGTTTCATCGTCCCAAAGTTTGCAAAATTCAACGTAGTTCATATACCTTTACTTTGTCTTATACGGGATAAAAACTGTTCAAACTCTGCAAGACTCAAACTGTTTAACACAAATTCCTTTTGAAGATTTGACTTGCGAGCAACATTAACGCCATATTGCATGTCAGTCAGTCCTTTCAAATTGTGTGCATCAGGGTTAATAGCAATAGTTACTCCTTTGCTCACAGCATAGTCAAGCCATCGCCAGTCGATATCAAGTCTGTGGGGATTGGCATTTAACTCTATGACAACTTGGTTGGCTGCACAGATATCTATCAATTCTTTATGATTGACAGGATACCCTTTTCTGCTCAACAAAAGTCGTCCTGTTGGATGTCCAAGAATCGTTGTGTAGGGATTCTCTATAGCGGCAGTTAATCTTTGCATGGCTCGTTCTTCATCCATATTCAAGTTGCTGTGTACCGATGCAACCACAAGGTCAAATTGAGCTAAAATTTCTGTGGGGTAATCAAGGCTGCCATCGCCCAAAATATCGCTTTCTATTCCCTTGAAAATTTTAAACGGAGCCAGTTCAACATTAAGTTTGTCAATCTCATTAAACTGCTGCAAGACCCTGTCAATGGACAAACCTCCAGCATAAGCTGCTGTTTGTGAATGATCGCAAATGGCTATGTACTCCCAGCCTTTTGCAATGCAAAATTCAGCCATTTCTCTCACCGTATTTCTACCATCTGACCACTGAGTGTGGTTGTGTAACACCCCTTTTACATCGGAGTATGAAACTGCTTCCGGTATGATTCCTTGGCGAGCTAATTCTATTTCATTCAATCCTTCCCTCAGTTCAGGACGTATGAAGTGCAATCCATTCTCTTGATAAATTTCTTCTTCGGTTGATGCATGTTCCCGAATCATTGTAATCTTGGACAAATGCGCTGCAGATGCACTCGTCCTGAATAAGGTTGAAGCAAAATTATTTGCGTTGGCAATATGTAAGACAAATTCAAATCCGGGTTTAAGTTCATAGTTTAATTGGGACGGAGACTCTTCTTTGATTTGCAAACCCAAACCGGACAGTTCTTGTTTCAGTTGTTCAAGGTTGTTACATACCACAACAAACTCTAATTTACTGATGATTTCGCATAGTCTTCTGTATGCTCCGCTATATTCAACGCGGCTGATACACGCAAGGTTGCTGATAAAATCAAAAAGTTGTGCTGCTGTTGGTTGCAGGGCTGAAAATAAGATTTTGCCTAAGTTCAACTCTCTGAATTCCAATTCTTTGACAATATTCTGTTGTGATTTTTCTCCGAATCCTTTGAGTGAAATCAGTCTGTTTTCTTTGCAAGCATAGAGAAGTTCTCCCGGAGATTCAACCCCGAGTTGTGTCCACAGTTCTCTGACTTTTTTTGCACCAAGCCCGCGAACACTAAGTAACTCAATAAGACCTGCAGGAGTTTTTGCTATCAATTTGTCAAGATCGGCAAAACTGCCTTTTAGCAGTATTTCTGGAATTTTTTCAGCAAGCGATTTCCCCAATGCGGGATGAGACACGATTTGTTCTTCGTCCATGTCTGCAATACGCTCATTTAGTTTTTTAAATTTAAAGGGTGCATTCAGGTAATTGGCAGCCCTAAAAGCGTTTTCGCCATGCAGTTCAAGTAATTTACCATAAAGAGCAAAGATTTCTCCTATCTCAAGATTTTCCATGAATGCTGCGAAGGTAAGGGTGATTTACCAATAATAGTTGACGCTGAAAGAGGGATTAATGTTTGTAAAGAGAACAGCAAAAGGAAACAAGGCGGCTAACAGATTTAGTCGTAAACGAACAAATCGGATAAAGATTCATTCTAAGACATCTCGAGTGAAGAAGAGCTGGCTTCTTCATTCAAAATTTTGAGAATTGTTTCATTTGGCTCGTACTTTAATTCATTCAATAAATCAATAGTAGCAAGCAGTTCGGAAAGCTCATCACGCAACTCTTTACTTTTTTCAAGGGTTTGCAAAATCTGAATATTCTCTTCTTGTGATGTTTCCTGGTAAACGAATCTAATTAAATCTTCTTGAGTAAATTTTATATCCATAGTGTCATCATTTATAATCCAATAAACAATCACAAAACGAAACTAATTCGTTCTTTATTGCTTAAATTTTAAATAATTTATGATGAGTGTTTTTTGACTTATTTATTAAGGTCCGGAGCGTGCGTATTAATTAATTTTCTAAGGTTAATGAGTGCGTAGCGCATTCTTCCCAAAGCGGTATTTATGCTGATTCCGGTCAATTCAGAAATTTCTTTAAAACTCAAATCTCCATAATGTCTCAAAATCAACACTTCTTTTTGTTCTTCCGGTAATTCTTTGATAAACATTCTGATGACTCTTTCTCTTTCATTTTGCACAATTTTATCTTCAATACTTTTTTCAGAAAAATTGAGTGTTTCAAATATATCACTTCCGTCATCTCGGGTGATTTTGGGCATCTTTTTGACTTTGCGATAATAGTCAATGGCAAGATTTCGCGCAATTCTCATTACCCATTGTTTGAACTTGTCGTTCTCTTCGTATTTACCTGATTTAAAGGTCCTGATCACTTTAATAAAAGTCTCCTGGAAGATATCTTCTGCAATATAAGTGTCTTGTACAACAAGGTATATTGCTGTATAAACCTTAAATTTATAGCGCTTCACAAGCATTTCCATACAAGCCTCATTGCCGGCTATGAAATTGCTAATTAAATCCCTGTCTGAAATTTGTTGTCTATTCATAATAAAATCTCCTATTTTGCAGAGCGAAAATTTGGTTCAAGCTATTAATAAATTGGGCTTTGTAGAGATTTTTCTTATAGACCTATGCGTTAAATATGGCGACTAAATTAAGAGATTAATTCTTTTTTACCAAATTATTTTTTTGAATTTTATGTATGAGCAATAAACCAAATAGTTATAACTCCTTGATAATCAAAGGTGCAAGGCAGCATAATCTTAAATCTGTTTCTGTAGAGATACCCCATGGATCTTTTACGGTTGTTACAGGTGTTTCAGGATCGGGAAAAACATCGCTTGTCTTTGATACAATCTATGCAGAAGGACAGCGCAGATATGTGGAGAGCCTATCGTCATATGCACGTCAGTTTTTGGGGAGAATGCCCAAGCCCGAAGTTGATGTTATAGAAGGATTAGCTCCGGCTATTGCCATCGAACAAAAGATTATTACACGTAACCCACGTTCTACGGTTGCAACCGCCACAGAGATTTATGACTATTTGAAACTACTTTTTACAAGATTAGGCAGTATTTACAGTCCGGTTTCAGGAGAAAAAGTAATCAGACAAAGACCCGAAGATGTATGGAATTTTGTTGCTGAATTAGCTCCAAATACGTCTATTATCATTATGTCGAAACTAAAATCTTGGAATAACAAGACGGTTGATGTGCAGAAGGAAATTGAGTCTGTTAAAAAAAGAGGCTTTGTAAGGCTTTATCATAAAAATGAAGGAGTTGTCAGATTAGATAAATTAGAGGTTACACAACTCAAAAGTTTGTACGACTGTTATTTAATTATTGACAGACTTGCACTCATGGCAGAAGATGATGAAATGCGTACTCGCTTTTTTGATTCAGTGGAAAACGCTTTTTGGGAAGGAAGCGGCAAATGCTCTTTGCTGATAGAACAAAAAGATGGCAGCACTAAGATTCGCTCTTTTGCCGATGTGTTGGAGAAAGATGGCATTTTGTTCCAAGAACCGGATTTGAACAATATGAGTTTTAACAGTCCAGCGGGTGCTTGCCAACGATGTGAAGGCTTGGGAGAGATTAATGATATAGACCCGGACTTAGTGATTCCCGATATTACCCTTTCTGTCTTTGACAATTGTGTTGTTCCCTGGAAGGGAGAGGTAATGAGTGTGTGGAAGCAGCATTTTTTGAAACAAGCTGTCATGGATGATTTTCCAATTCACAGGGCATACAAAGATCTCACCGAGGAACAAAAACAATATTTGTGGAACGGTACTAACAAAGCAAAAGGTATCTTTGATTTCTTTGCCCATTTAGAAGAGAAATCTTATAAAATTCAATACCGGGTGATGCTTTCACGCTATCGCGGTAGAACTATTTGCACGGAATGTAAAGGGACAAAACTGCGCAAAGAAGCTACTTATGTAAAATTAGTTCCTAAAAAGAAATTTGAAAATCTGCCTGACAAAGTTTCATTAATGGATATACTCCTTATGCCGGTTGAAAAAGCCTACTATTTTTTTAAAGAGGTAGAATTTGAAGGAATCCAAAATAAAGCAGTAGAGAGGGTTTTGACTGAAATAAGAAACCGATTGGAATTTTTATATAAAACAGGATTAGGATATCTAACGCTGCATAGAATGTCAAATACGCTGAGTGGCGGAGAATCTCAAAGAGTGAGATTGGCAACCTCTTTGGGAAGTTCATTGTCAGGTTCTATTTATGTGTTAGATGAACCTAGTATTGGGTTGCACCCTCGTGACACCCTCCAATTAATTGAAGTATTGAAAGATTTGCAAAAGAAAAATAATACGGTCATTGTGGTGGAACATGAAGAAGAAATGATGAAAGCCGCTGATTACATTATTGATATTGGACCTTTGGCAGGTACACACGGTGGTGAAGTAGTTTTTGCAGGTAATTTTAATGCACTCACACATGCTACAAACTCACTTACTGCAGATTATTTAACAGGAAAAATTTGCAACCCCATTCCTGCTTTCAGACGCAAAGCTGTCAATATGATTACCGTGAAAGGTGCTCATGAAAACAACCTAAAGTATATTGATGTTTCGTTCCCCATAGGTACACTGACAGTTGTTACAGGAGTGAGTGGAAGCGGCAAGACAACTCTGGTAAAGAAGATTCTCTACCCTGCATTGCAAAAAAAATTAGGACTGTATTCGGGAATTAAAACCGGAAGGTTTTTGGAGCTTACAGGCAAATACGACTTGATTAAAGGGGTGGAACTGATTGACCAAAACCCCTTAGGACGTTCGTCAAGAAGCAATCCTGTTACTTTTGTTAAAGCTTGGGATGTTATACGCGATTTATTTGCGGAGCAAAGTGTTTCTAAAAACCAAAAATATAAACCTTCTTTTTTCTCTTTCAATGTGGAAGGAGGACGTTGTGAACACTGCAAGGGTGATGGTGTTCAAACGATTGAAATGCAGTTTATGGCAGATATCGTGCTTCCATGTGAATTTTGCCATGGGAAACGGTTTAAAGACGAAGTACTCGAAGTGGAATATAAAGGTAAAAATGTGGCAGAAGTGCTAGAAATGACAGTGGATGAAGCCATGATTTTCTTTGAGGATAATAAAACAATCAGTGAGAAATTGCTACCTCTACAAAAAGTCGGGCTGGGTTATATCAAGCTCGGTCAATCTTCAAACACGCTGAGTGGTGGAGAAGCCCAAAGAGTTAAACTGGCTTCATTCTTAGGTAAAGGACACGGAAGCCAACCGCTTCTTTTTATTTTTGATGAACCTACAACAGGTTTACATTTCCATGATATTTCAAAACTGCTAGGTTCGCTCAACGCGCTGATTGAAAAAGGACATTCTGTGATTGTAATTGAACACAATCCGGATATGATTAAATGTGCTGATTATGTAATAGACTTAGGACCGGAGGGAGGAGATAAAGGCGGTAACCTTGTTTTTGCGGGAACTCCCGAAGAATTAGCCAACTGCAAATCGTCCTATACAGGCAAATTTGTCAGTCAATTCTTTAACAAGAATACTTCAATGGCACAATAAGTTCGTTGTCCTACTTTCAAAAAGAATAAAATGAAAAGAAGCAGGCAGAGTTGGTTGATTTACTTGTTACGGTAAGTATCCTCCAACACAATACCCATGCCTTAACTACTACAAAACCCGGTCAAACCAAGTTTTTAGTTATAAAACGACTTTAAAGTAAACCAAGTGATAGAATCACGTTTGGAAAGCCCCGATTTAACGCAAATGATCTTTCCTTGGGTTTTTACTATGTTTTGAACAGATGGAATAATTCAGACTTTATCCTTTACTCCACAGTAACACTTTTAGCCAAGTTGCGAGGTTGATCTACGTTACAACCGCGCATAACAGCAATGTGATAAGAGAGTAATTGCAGCGGAATGGTGGTTAACAAAGGAGAGAAGATTTCATCGGTTTCGGGAACTTCGATCACATAATCAGCCATGTTTCTCACTTGGCTGTCCCCTTCATTAACAATAGCTATCACAATTCCCTTTCTGGCTTTTACTTCTTGTATATTACTTATCATTTTCTCGTAGTGTCCCTTTTTAATTGCAATAAACACAACCGGCATTTGGTCGTCTATCAGTGCAATAGGACCGTGTTTCATCTCGGCAGCAGGATATCCTTCTGCATGGATATAAGAGATTTCTTTTAGTTTAAGTGCACCTTCTAACGCAACCGGAAAGTTAACTCCGCGTCCTAAATACAGAAAATTGTGAGAATCTTTAAACTTCTTTGATATTTCAATGATTTTCTCATTGAGTTCCAATGTTTTTTCAACCTTAGCAGGAATGTTCTCTAATTCTGCCATGTACAATTTCAGTTGAGATTTGCTGATTGTTCCTCTAAGATCCGCAAGTGCCAAAGCTAACAATGAGAGAACAGTAACTTGAGAGGTGAAAGCTTTGGTAGAAGCCACACCAATTTCAGGACCTGCATGTGTATATGCTCCTGCATCGCTCATTCGAGGGATGGAAGAACCAACTACGTTACAAACACCAAAGACAGTTGCATTATGTTCCTTAGCCAATGACATGGCTGCAAGCGTGTCTGCGGTTTCGCCACTTTGAGAAATGGCAATATACAAATCATCTTTGCTGATAACAGGGTTCCTATATCTGAACTCGGAGGCATATTCAACTTCAACTTGAATACGCGCTAACTCCTCAAACAAATATTCAGCTACAAGTCCGGCATGCCAGCTTGTACCGCAGCCCAGCATCACAATTCGATTGATATTTTTTAATTTTTCCTCGTATTCCTGAAGGCTTCTCATCATAAATTGACCTGTTGTAGAGTCAATTCTGCCTCTGAATGAATCAAGGATAGATTTGGGTTGTTCAAAGATTTCTTTTAGCATGAAATGCTCAAAACCACCTTTCTCAATGGCATCTAAGTTGATTTCTAACTCTTGAATGTAGGGAGATTTAACAACGTCTTCTATTGTTTTGATGGTGAGTTTGCCATTATTAATAAAAACCATTTCTCCATCATTCAAATAGGTAACTTTTCTTGTGTATTCAACAATCGGTGTTGCGTCAGAAGCAAGAAAATACTCACCTTCTTCACCATATCCAATTACGAGCGGACTTCCTTTTCTTGCAGCAATCAATTTACCTGAGTCATTGCGCGACAATATCACAATAGCATAAGCACCCACAACTTGGTTGAGTGCAAGGCGTACTGCTTCTTCCAATGAACACTCTTCTCTTTCTTTGATTTCTTCAACCAAATGAATCAGCACTTCAGTATCGGTTTCACTTTGAAACACGTGCCCTTTTCTCATCAGAGCTTCTTTTAAAGAATTGTAATTTTCAATAATACCATTGTGAATGACCGCCATATCGCCACTTTGACTCAAATGAGGATGAGCGTTGATATCGTTTGGAACACCATGGGTTGCCCAACGGGTATGTCCCATTCCAATTTTTTGAGGCATTTTGGGTGGAATAATGTTTTCTAAATCAACAACCTTACCTTTGGTTTTAAAAACATGTAGCTTACTGTCTAACAACGCAACTCCGGCACTGTCATAACCTCTGTACTCTAATCGCTTTAAGCCTTTAATAATAACAGGCAGCGCTTCTCTTTGTCCGATGTAACCTACAATTCCACACATGTTTTTTAGTTTATTTTAAATTGAATTCTTTTTTAAAAATCTTAATATGATTTAACTCTTCCCAAGGGAATAGTTTTACTTTAATTTTCTTAGTTTCTATTTTGCCGAAGGTAGGTCTTTCAAAGGTCTTTTCAACTACTTGAGGCTCTCTGCCCATGTGACCGTAAGATGCAGTTTCAGAGTAAATAGGTGTTCTGAGATTGAACATTTTCTCAATACTGTAAGGTCTAAGGTCAACTATTTTCATAAGTTTTTCAGCAATTTTTCCGTCAGACATTTTAACCTTAGCAGTGCCATAGGTGTTTACATAAAGACCAACCGGGTCTTTTTCACCAATAGCATATCCAACTTGCACTAACACTTCTTCGGCAATGCCGGCAGCAACCATATTTTTGGCAATATATCTCATGGCATAAGCAGCAGAACGGTCAACTTTTGAAGGATCTTTTCCGCTAAATGCACCACCGCCATGAGCACCTTTACCCCCATAAGTATCTACAATTATTTTTCTACCGGTTAAACCTGTGTCACCATGAGGACCTCCGATTACAAATTTTCCTGTCGGGTTTACCAAGTACTTTACATCCTTGTTAAAAAAGGGTTTGAAGTATGGATATTTCTTTAATACTCTTGGGATTAATACATTGATTACATCCTCTTTGATTTTGCATTGCATTTCTTTATCTGCCTTAGCAATATCAGCTGTTTTAGAAGATTTTGCAGTTACAAATTCATCATGTTGAGTTGAAACAACTATAGTTTCAATTCTTTTAGGCTTGTTGTCATCCCCATATTCTACTGTAACTTGAGATTTGGAATCAGGTCTCAAATAGGTCATTTTCTTGCCTTCTCTTCTGATTTCGGCAAGTTCTCTCAACAGGCAATGCGAAAGGTCAAGCGACAGTGGCATATAACTCTGTGTTTCATTGCTTGCATAACCGAACATGATACCTTGGTCTCCGGCACCTTGGTCTTCCAATTTTTTAGTTTCCACTCCTCTATTGATATCGGGCGATTGCTCATGTATAGCAGAAAAAACACCGCAACCATTGGCTTCAAACATATATTCAGATTTTGTATATCCTATTTTGGCAATGACATCTCGCGAAATCTTTTGAATATCAATATAGGTGTCTGATTTTACTTCACCTGCTAATACAACCTGACCGGTTGTAACTAAAGTTTCACATGCTACTTTGGATTTTGGATCCCAAGCAAGAAAATTATCTAAAAGCGCGTCTGAAATTTGGTCGGCAACTTTATCCGGGTGTCCTTCTGATACAGACTCTGATGTAAATAGATATGACATTGTGTTGTGTTTTTTTAGGTTGCGCAAAGGTATAGAAAAATGCCAATGAAAAATATTGCTCAAACTCACGTATTAGCACTTTTCCCAATAAGGGTTTCAATGCCAACTAAAGACGTTTTGTGCTTGGGCTCACTTATCAGGCAGCTCACAGCATTTCATCTTGTCTTGTTTAAGGCTAGGGCTAAAGTAGGGGATGTTAAGGTTCATTCCTCTCAGAATCATTAGCAAACCCATCAATCCTATAATGTAAGGAGAAATTTTGCGGATGGTGTTTCGCAATGATAGTTGAATCATATTGCCGGCAATACTCACGAGCATCATTGCAGGGAGTGTACCTAATCCAAAAAAAGCCATAAAAACCGCTGACTGCCAAGGTGAAGCAAATGCTACGGCACCGGTAATTGCCATATATACCAAACCGCAAGGTAGAAGACCGTTTAAAAGTCCTATTATACTTAACACCAAAGGGTTTTTGTGTTGAAATAATGGAGCCATTGTTTTGCTTAATGTTCTGTTCCATTGTTGAAGCCATGTTGAATTACCCATAATCCTTTTGCCAACTAACATCAAGATAAACATCAGCATTAGGAGGATTCCCAAAATTATTGAGAGGAGCTGTTGTGAAGAAAATAGCACAAAGGTTTTTCCAATCATTCCGAATAATGCACCTAAAATAGCATAGGTAACCACCCTTCCGAGATTATAAGAGATAATGCCTAGTGTTTTTCTGATTCCTGAAAGATGACCAACTGGCAATGATAGTGCTATAGGACCACACATCCCTACACAATGAAAACTGCCTAAGAATCCAAGTGTGAGCGCGGGTATGATGATCAGTGTAAACAATAGAAGAACAGGAAAATCAACATGCGAATATCGCTGCTATAATTTGTATAAGGGCTATTTTTTAACGAAGAAAGGTTGCTCCACATCATAACTTTTGTCGTTCATAGTCCAACCGCCTTTGAGAATGTATTTGCCGGATAGCAACTTGTTTCCTTCAATTATTATCATTCCATCTTTGTCAAGCTCAAGGGGCACGACTATATCCATGTTTTGATCGGAGGGTCTGTATAGAACCAGCTCTCCTTCAATGTTCTGAGCGATACATTCTTTAGGAAATTGTATCATTAAAAACTTGCCATCAAAGTGAATGTCAATCTTAGAAGAGAGGCTCTTTGTGTTGGCAAGTGCAGACTTTTTTTGGTCATATTTTAGTTCTGCACTGTAATAATCTTTCTCAACCATTGAAAAGCTTACTTTGGTTGTTTGATATACCAGAAAAAGTATTGCAATTGCTCCCAGACACAGAGTGATTACAATGCCTGTTCCCCAATTCCAAAAACCATATTTTCTTTCTTTCATATAGTGTTAATTCATGGCCGCAATAGGACCTAAGAAGTTTGTTTTCAAAGTTTTTATCTTTTCTCCTTGTTCATATAGTCCGATTTTGATTTCATTTTTACGGTTCTTAACTTCGGTTTTGGGCAGAATCACAAAAAATGTAGCCGAAGAATAATCATCTGCCTTTCCTGCAATATATGGCTTACCAACGTATTGAATAGCACCATTCATATCTTCTAATCTAAGCTCAAACATCCTATTGGTGAGTGTCTTGTTGATGATTTTGATATTAAATAAGTTTGAAATACTATCAGTACCTTTTTCTTGGTATAGCAGCCCGGGAGTTCTCAATATCTGACCTGTAATATTACTACGAGAAGCTAATAAACTCACGATACATACAAGAAGGAAAATTAAGGCAGCAGAATAAAGCTTGAGTCTTTTAGTAAAAGTAAATGCTTTATTATTTGCGATATTAAACTCAGAATCATACCGTATCAATCCCTTAGGGCGACCGGTTTTTTCCATCATAAAATCACAAGCATCGATACAAGCGGTACAATTCACACATTCTAATTGAGTTCCGTTCCTGATGTCTATCCCGGTAGGGCATACATTTACACACTGAAAACAATCAATACAGTCACCCAAGTCCCCTTGGTCTTTTTTAAACTTTCCTCTGGGCTCTCCGCGTCCGTAGTCATAAGCAACAACAATACTGTGTTTGTCTAATAACACACTTTGCATACGACCATAAGGGCAGATATTTGTACAGACTTGTTCTCTCAGAAATACATATACACCAAAGAAAACAGCAGTAAAAATTATAATACCTATAAAGCCCGCAAGATGTTGACTAACAGGCTCTGTAATAATTTTAAACAGCTCGTCCACACCGATGATATAGGAAAGAAAAGTATTAGCAATGATGAAAGAAAGCAGTGCATAAATCCCATATCGAAGAGAAAAAATTCCGACTTTTTTGGCAGACATAGGTGCATTTGACCATTTCCTATGATTTGCGGGTGTTCCTAAAATTAGAAAATCCACCCTTCGGAACAACATCTCCATAAAAATAGTTTGAGGGCAAATCCAACCACAGAATATTCTGCCATAAGCCACCGTAAAGATTGCAATAAATAGAATGGCTGCCAGCATAATTAATCCCAATACAAAGAAATCTTGGGGCCAAAATGCTTTTCCGAATAAGATGAATTTCCCATTAAAAAAATCAAAGAGCAATAAGGGTCTCCCATTCACTTTAATAAAAGGAACAGTAAAGAAAGCAGCATAATATAAAACAGCCAAAACGGCACGTCTATTAAACCACTTACCTTTTGGTTTTGTTGGTTTGATGTACTTTGATTTACCGTCTTCTGAAACAGTTGTGAGATGGTCGCGAAAGGATTGATCCCATAAGGGAATGTCTTTATTACTTAATTCCTCATTCATTTAAGCAATACTTAATTTTTGATTAAATCACCTTCAGGTTCTTTGGCACTTTGAGGAGTGGTTCCGTGAAGAGATTTGACAAAGTTTGTTATTTGAACGATTTGTTTATCAGAAAAATTTGCCTGCCATGCAACCATTCCCGTACCCGGCACACCGTATTTAATGGTTTTAAAAATATCATTCAAGGTGTTGCCGTGCATCCAATAATCATCAGTTAAGTTTGGACCTATTAGTCCTCCACCGTCATTCAAATGACAAGCAGAGCAGTTTTTCTCAAAAATCTCTTTTCCTTTTGCGATTTCACCGGCATCAGTTATTGCTTGGATATTGTTTTCGTCAACTTGATTGCCTGATTTTGCCAAGTATTCTGCTTTTGCTTGTTCGGCATGCGCATTCGCAATAGCAAGTTCTTCTAATTGAAGCGGTGCATTTTTTCCTACAAAATAAACCCACATATACACTACGGCAAATACCATACTGATTCTAAAACCCCATTTCCACCATGGAGGAGTAGGATTATCTAACTCACGGATTCCATCATAGTCATGCCCTAAGTCAATGGCAGCTTCAGATTCAGAATCTAAACTCCTTGTTTCGTTAAGCTGTTCAAGCCATGAACGTTTTTTAATCCCTTTCTTTTCATTGATTTCTTTTATCATGGGTGCGATTTGCTTGTTGATAGACAAAATGAATAACAAGATCGCTATGATAATCAATGCCAAGATGCTTGAAATGATATAAAAATAACCTGATGAAATTTCATTCGTATTGTTTGTTATTTCTTCTGCTGCTTCCGCAAATAATCCTGCAATTGGCATAGTGATGAATGTCAAAACAGCTGTAATCTGAATAAAAATCTTATGTGTCTTTTTCATGTTATTATTGTTGATTGTGGATGTTTAATGATTCGTCTTGATTGTCATCTAAGGGAATCCTTTTGATTTCATTGATTGTTTTTTTACTCTTAGAAAAAATCAAAATCACCGCAAGGATAAAGATAGTCATAAATAATATCAGCGTGATGATAGGATATATGCTCACTCCTTCGATAGATCTTAAAGAATTAATAAACCTCATTGATTCAATTATTTTATGGTACTAAGTTCGTTAACGTCTTTCTTCAAATCAGTTCCAAGTCTTTGTAAATACGCAATAAGAGCGATAATCTCTTTATCTTTACTGATTTCGATTTTATCTTTTTTCAATGAAGATTGAATTTTCTCTGCTTGCTTATCCATTTCGTCATTAGCATTGTTTTCATATCCATCGGGATAAGGAACACCAAGTCGTTTCATGGCTTTAATCATGCTAAAAGTTTTGCTTTTATCAACCTTATCTTTGAACAGCCAAGGATAAGGAGGCATAATAGAACCGAATGTTGTAGAGGTAGGTTCTAACATGTGATTAAAATGCCAACTGTCAGGGTATTTACCGCCCAATCGTTGCAAATCCGGTCCTGTGCGCTTAGAACCCCATTGATAAGGGTGGTCATATACAAACTCTCCTGCTTTTGAATATTCACCATAACGAGCTTCTTCGTCTCTAAATGGTCTTATCATTTGTGAGTGACAAGTATAACAACCTTCGCGGATATAGATACTCCTGCCATAAAGTTCTAAAGCTGAATAGGGTTGCACACTGCTGATTGTAGGCACATTCGATTTTACCAAGAAGGTTGGAACCATCTCTACCAATCCTCCGATTCCTACGGCAATAAGTGATAAAATGACCATCTGAACTGGTCTTTTCTCTACCCATGAATGCCAGTGTTCTTTTACATTAGACTTTATTTCAAATTTTGGCAAAGCTGCTGCTTGTGCCATTTCATTTTCAATCAGTTTACCTGATTTAATTGTTTTAAATAAGTTGTAAATCAGCATGAATACGCCAACCAAATAGAATGTACCTCCTAATGCCCTTAATCCATACATAGGCAAAATGGTATTTACAGTTTCCATAAACTGATACTTTAATACACCTTCAGGGGTAAACTGTTTCCACATTAGACTCTGGGTAAATGCAGCCCAGTATAAAGGTATTACATAGAAAATAATACCAACAATACCTATCCAAAAGTGTTGATTTGCTAATTTATTAGAATACAATTTTGTACCAAACAAACGCGGAATCATCCAATAGAGCATTCCGAATGCAAGAAAGCCATTCCAACCCAATGCACCCACGTGAACGTGAGCTATAGTCCAGTCAGTGTAGTGGCTGATAGCATTAACACTTTTGAGAGAAAGCATTGGACCTTCAAAAGTTGCCATACCATAACAAGTCAATGCTACCACAAAGAATTTAAGGATTGCATCCTCTCGCACTCTGTCCCAAGCTCCACGCAATGTCAACAACCCGTTTAACATACCACCCCAAGAAGGAGCAATCAACATGATTGAGAAAACAGTTCCCAGTCCTTGTGCCCATTCAGGAAGTGCAGTATAAAGCAAGTGGTGAGGTCCTGCCCAGATATAAATGAAAATTAAAGCCCAAAAATGGATGATAGACCAACGATAGGAATATACTGGACGGTTGGCTGCTTTAGGAATAAAGTAGTACATTAAACCTAAGAAAGGAGTTGTCAAAAAGAAGGCAACAGCATTGTGCCCATACCACCATTGAACCAAGGCATCTTGCACACCGGCATACCAGCTCACACTACCGAAAAGTGAATATGGCATTGCCATAGAGTTTACAATATGCAACATAGCCACAGCTACCCATGTTCCAATATAGAACCATATAGCTACATATAAATGTTTTTCTCTACGCTTGATGATTGTACCCATCATGTTGATGCCGAATACAACCCATAGCAATGTAATAGCAATATCAAGAGGCCATTCTAATTCTGCATATTCTTTTGCTTGCGTAAAACCTAACCATAAAGTTAATGCTCCGGCAAGAATCAGAAATTGCCAGCCCCAGAAATGAATTTTGCTCAATACATCAGAAAACATTCTGGCTTTTGTTAGTCTTTGTAAAGAGTAATATACACCGGCAAAAATAGCATTACCAACAAATGCAAAAATTACAGCATTTGTATGTACTGGACGCATACGTCCAAATGTTGTTGCTGCAAAGCCAAGATTTACTTCAGGATAGTAAAGGGACAATGCAGCCCATAGACCGGCTAACATCCCGATAACTCCCCAAAAAACAGTGGCATACGCAAAGTTTCTTACAGTTTTGTTGTCGTAGTAAAATGTCTCAAGCCCCGACTGTGTCGAGACATTTGTGTGTTTTTGTTCTTCCATTTAATGATTGGTTTTTGTTTGATTGTGTTGATAGTCTTCGTCTTGTTGTTTGATTTGAGGTTCAAAGAGAATTTTGTGTGCAGGGGAATAATCATCTTCGAACTGACCGCTTTTGACTGACCAAATAAATGCAATCAGAAATAATATGCCCACGAATAAGCTCACCCCTAACAATATGACCATTACTCCCATAGATTATTTCTTTTTTGAATCCACATTAATCAAGGCTACAAAAATATAATATAAAAGACTGTAAATTAACACCTAAAACATGATTTTTGTCATGTATAGAAATAGGTTATAATCTGCGCTAACTGCTTGTGTTTATTAGCAGTTCGTAGAAAACAGTGTGGTTTATTATTTAATAAACTTGAATCTCTTTCCGGGAAAAAATGCTTGGGCACCTAACTCTTGTTCAATACGCAATAATTGGTTGTACTTTGCCATTCTGTCGCTGCGAGATGCAGAACCCGTTTTAATTTGACCGGAGTTCATAGCAACAGCCAAGTCTGCAATGAAAGCATCCTCCGTTTCACCGCTTCGATGGCTGATGATATTAGTATAACTATTGCGGGTGGCGAGGTTAATTGCATCAATAGTTTCTGTTAAAGTCCCTATTTGATTTACTTTAACTAAAATAGAATTAGCGATGTGCCTGTCAATACCTTCTTGTAATCGTTTTACATTGGTTACAAATAAATCATCACCCACCAGTTGCACTCTTTTTCCAATTGCTTGTGTCAATTTCTCCCAACCTTTCCAATCATCTTCCCACAAGCCGTCCTCAATGGAAACAATGGGGTATTTGTTTATCCATTCTGTCCAATAGCCTACCATTTCATCACTGGTGAGTTTGTCTCCGCTAGATTTCTTGAAATGATAAACACCCTCTTCTTCTATGTAAAATTCAGAAGAAGCAGCATCCATGGCAATATAGATGTCTTCACCGGGAACATAGCCCGCTTTTTCTATCGCACGCAACACTGTTTCTATGGCTTCTTCATTGGATTTAATATTAGGTGCAAAGCCGCCTTCGTCACCCACATTGGTTGAATACCCTTTTTCCTTGAGTACACTCTTGAGATGGTGAAACACTTCAACCCCCATTCTGAGAGCATCACTAAATGTATCTGCTCCGAATGGCATTATCATAAATTCTTGGAAGTCAATAGAGTTGTCCGCATGTGAACCTCCGTTTAGAATGTTCATCATTGGCACCGGAAGTGTGCATGCATTCACTCCACCAAGATATCTGTATAAAGGCAATCCCACTTCTTGTGAAGCGGCTTTGGCTGCTGCAAGTGAAACGGCAAGTACAGCATTGGCACCCAGAATAGATTTGTTTTCTGAGCCATCTAAGTCAATCATCACCTGATCTAACTCTTTTTGTTCCTGTACTTCCATGCCCACAAGCGCTCCTGCAATTTTGTCTTCAACATTTTTAACGGCATTCAGTACTCCTTTTCCAAGAAACTTTGATTGGTCTTTATCTCTTAATTCAACTGCTTCATGAATTCCTGTAGAAGCACCGGAAGGAACGGCAGCACGACCAATAAATCCATCTTCTGTGATTACATCTGCTTCTACGGTTGGGTTTCCACGCGAATCAAGTATTTGTCTGGCAATAATGTCAACTATTTGGCTCATATTGTTATTTTTTGTTTGCTTGCATTAATGAAATAAAATCATCAAAAAGATAGTGAGAGTCGTGAGGACCCGGAGCTGCTTCAGGGTGGTATTGAACCGAAAACACCGGTTTTCCTTTTACTCTAATACCCTCTATAGTTTCATCATTGAGGTTAATATGTGTTACTTCAATCATTTCGTTAGGCTCATTTTTAAGCGCGAATCCATGATTTTGAACCGTAATTTCACATTTTCCTGTTTGAATATTTTTGACCGGATGGTTTAAACCCCTATGTCCGTTTTTCATTTTGAAAGTCTTTAGCCCGAACGCTTGTCCTAACAATTGATTTCCCATACAAATTCCAAATGTTGGAATATTAGCTTCCATGATTTGTTTAACGGTATTGACTGCATAAGTCATAGTGCCGGGATCTCCGGGTCCGTTAGGAAGCATTACTCCGTCAGGTTTAAATTTGAGCAATTCATTAAAATCAGTCTTTGCAGGATAAATTCCACAATAGACGTTTCTATTAACTAAATTTCGCAGAATATTTTGCTTTATACCAAAATCTAATACTGCTACTCTTAGCGGTGCAGATTCGTTGCCCATAGTGTAGAAACTTTTTGTAGAAACCTGAGAAGATAGTTCAAGACCTGCCATAGATGGCACTAAGGCAAGTTTAGATTTTAATGTCTCAATGTCAAAAATCTCAGAAGAGATGATAGCATTCATTGAACCCTTTTGGCGAATATGTTGCACAATTGCACGGGTGTCAACGCCTTCAATACCTACTACTCCTTTTTCTATGAAATAATCCTGTAAGCTTTTGGTAGCCAGCTTTCTGGAGTAATGACTCGCAAAACTCTTACAAACCAATCCGTGAATTTGAATATTGTCGGACTCAATTTCATTTTCATTAGTACCATAGTTTCCTACGTGAACAAAAGTTTGAACTAATATCTGACCAAAAAAAGAAGGGTCGGTATAAAGTTCTTGGTATCCGGTTAATCCTGTGCTAAAACATATTTCTCCTGTTGTTGTTCCTATTTTTCCGATTGCAAATCCCTTGAAAATAGTTCCATCTTCAAGAAGTAAGATGGCTTTATTTTTAGATATACTCATTTAAGCTGCAAAAGTAGGTCAAGTGTGCATTTTGTTTTGCACTTTTTTTCGACTTTTTTAGACTGTTTTCTGTGGTTTTTAGAGTTTATAGTGTTAAGACAAGTTAAGTTAAATCATGTAATAAAAGTCATTTTGGCACAACCTCTGCCTGTTTGTGTCAGATTTGCTGACAAACCCTTATTTGGCACACCTTTCGTTCTCTCGCAAACCAGAACAAAAATTAATTAATAATAGTTATGGCAGTAAATATTAAACCACTTGCAGACAGAGTTCTAGTTGAACCTGCAGCTGCAGAAGAAAAAACATCCAGCGGAATTTATATCCCTGACACAGCAAAGGAAAAGCCACAACGCGGTGTTGTTGTAGCAGTAGGAAGCGGGAAAAAAGATGAACCGTTAACTGTAAAATCCGGTGATGTTGTGTTGTATGGAAAATATTCAGGCACAGAAATTTCACTCGAAGGCAAGGATTATCTTATTATGAGAGAGTCAGACATTCTTGCTATTATATAATCAAACATTTAAAATCAGAATAAAGTTATGGCTAAAGAAATTAAATTTAATATTGACGCAAGAGATAACCTCAAAAAAGGTATTGATGAGCTTGCTAATGCAGTAAAAGTTACACTTGGACCTAAAGGTCGCAATGTGGTTATAGATAAGAAATTCGGCTCACCTCAAATCACCAAAGATGGTGTGAGTGTTGCGAAGGAAATTGAATTAAAAGACCCTGCTCAAAATATGGGTGCGCAAATGTTAAAAGAAGTAGCAAGCAAGACTGCTGATATTGCCGGTGATGGAACAACTACTGCTACTGTACTTGCACAAGCAATTGTTTCAACAGGTTTGAAAAATGTGGCTGCCGGTGCAAATCCTATTGATGTAAAAAGAGGTATTGACAAAGCAGTGAGCGCAGTGGTTGCAGAACTTAAAAATATGTCAAAAGAAGTAGGTGATGACAACAATAAAATCAAACAAGTTGCTACTATTTCCGCAAATAATGACCACGAAATCGGTACTTTGATTGCAGAAGCAATGCAAAAAGTTGGTAAAGATGGCGTAATCACCGTGGAAGAAGCTAAAGGAACTGATACAACTGTTGATATTGTTGAAGGAATGCAATTTGACAGAGGATACCTTTCTCCTTATTTTGTTACCAATACTGACAAAATGGAAGCAGAGTTAGAAGATGCTCTTGTACTTATTTATGACAAGAAGATTTCTACAATGAAAGACCTTCTTCCTGTGTTGGAGAAAGTTGTACAAACAGGAAAACCTCTTGTTATTATTTCTGAAGAAGTTGAAGGTGAGGCCCTTGCTACATTGGTAGTTAACAAAATCAGAGGTTCTTTGAAAATTGCTGCTGTTAAAGCTCCGGGATTTGGAGACCGCAGAAAAGAAATGTTACAAGATATTGCTATTTTGACTGGTGGTAATGTTATCAGCGAAGAGCAAGGCAGAAAACTTGAAGATGCTTCTCTTGCAGACTTAGGAAAAGCGGAGAAAATCACTATCAACAAAGAACATACAACGATTGTGAACGGAGCAGGAAGCAAAGAGCTTATTGTTGCAAGAGTAAACCAAATCAAAGCGCAAATTGAAGCTACAACCAGTGATTATGATCGTGAAAAATTGCAAGAAAGACTTGCTAAATTAGCCGGTGGTGTTGCTGTATTGTACATTGGAGCTGCTTCTGAGGTTGAAATGAAAGAGAAAAAAGACCGTGTAGATGATGCACTTCATGCAACACGTGCTGCGGTTGAGGAAGGTATTGTCCCCGGTGGAGGTACTTCTTTCATCCGTGCCATAACTGCACTTGAAAAATTAACCGGAAATAATGATGACGAAACAACCGGTATTCAAATAATCAAAAGAGCATTAGAAGAACCACTTCGTCAAATTGTTACCAATGCAGGACTTGAAAGCTCTATCATTGTTCAAAAGGTTAAAGAAGGAAAAGATGATTTTGGATTTAATGCACATACTGAGGAATATGAAAACCTTATTAAATCAGGTGTAATTGATCCTACCAAAGTGGCTCGTGTAGCATTAGAAAACGCTGCTTCGGTTGCAAGTATGATTTTGACAACAGAATGTGCTTTGATTGAGACTGTAGAAGAAAATGCCGGTGCAGGTCATGCTTCTATGGGCGGTGGAATGCCGGGCATGGGTGGTATGGGATACTAAGCGGAAAAAATTTTCACAAAGAAGGGCTGTCAATTTTGACAGCCTTTTTTGTTATTGATAATCCTTATGTACAAGCATGAAACAACGCACATTAATTAGGATTTGAAGTTTGAGTATATAATGGAGTGTAAAATCAATGACTACGGCAAAAGCAGCTATCTTTTCTCTTGTTCATTCTTAACAATCACACGGTAAATTTGTCTTTGTGAACGTATTTTAGGTTCTGAAGGAAGTCTATATTCATTAGTGTTCTGTGAATCTATGATTCTAGCCTTCACATTGTCTTTCCATTGTATGTCAAAGAATCGCGCAAGTTCTACTTTGATTTCTGAGTCATAAACAGGTGTAATCACTTCAATCCTGTTATCTAAATTTCTTTGCATCAAATCTGCACTACCAAAATAATACTCAAGTTGGTTATTTGCACAGAAAATAAATAAGCGCGAATGTTCCAAAAATCTGTCCACTATACTAATTACTTTTATATTATCACTTAAGCCTTTAACACCCGGAATAAGACAACAGATTCCTCTGACTATCATATCTATCTGAACTCCGTGCTGAGATGCTTCATAAAATTTCTCAATCAAAACAGGGTCTGTCAGGTTGTTTAATTTGATTTTAACCCAAGCCGGCTTTCCTGTTTTTTTGTTTTCTATCTCTTGTTGAATTTTTGCAATAATGGAAGAGCGTGTATTATACGGAGAAACAAGTAAATGTTGGAACTTAGGTTTGTATTCTTCAAAATGATCAATTGCCTGAAAAACCATGTCTAATTCAGCGGTAATCCTTTTGTCGGCAGTTAACAACGAGTGGTCAACATAGTATTTTGCGGTTACGGCATTATAGTTACCGGTTCCAATGTGTGCATATTGCCTGATTTGATTTCCTTCATTTCTGGATACCAAGCAGATTTTTGCATGTACTTTGAGTTTTTCATATCCATAAAACACATTCGCTCCTGCTTCTACCAATTTTTTGCTCCAATAGATATTTGATTCTTCATCAAAACGTGCCTTTAATTCCATCATCACAAACACATTTTTGCCGTTATTGGCTGCATTAATAAGGGCGTTAACTATGTTTGAATATGAAGCAACTCGGTAGAGCGCAATTTTGATGCTGGTAACATTGGGATCAAGCGCAGATTCTCTGAGGAAACGTATGACATAGTCGAAAGATTGATAAGGATGGGTGAGCAAATAGTCTTTGCGCGTTAATTTGTCAAAAAGATTACCGGCAGTCTCAAAGTCATGTACTGCAATCTGTTCAAACGGTTTGTATTGTAATTTTTCCAATCCTTTTGAAACCGGAAATTTCATTAAATCTTTAAAGTTATGATAGCGCTGCCCCGCCAACGTGCTTTCTTTACTCAACCCAAGTTTTTTAAGAAAAAATTTGAGCATGTCTTTTGGCATTTCTTTGTCATATACAAAACGGACCAGTTCCCCTTTGGTTCTAAGTTTTAAAGCTTTTTTTATTTTAACATACATATTCTCGGACAAATCCATTTCAATGTCCAATTCGGCATCTCTGGTGATTTTGATTGTGTAGGCATCATAAGTGTCATAATCAAAAATACTAAACAAGGTGCGTAGATTGGCTCTGATGACATCATCTAAAAAAAGTATATAACGATTGCCTTCGTGTGCGGGCAATAAAAAGAATCGCTCTTTTGCACGAGTAGGAATTTCAACAATGGCATAACGTGTTTCATTGCCTCTTCTCTTATACATTCGTACTGCAAGATATATGGCAGAATCCTTCAGTAGCGGAATTTCTTTGTCGTCTTGGAGTAACGCAGGAAAAAGGTGAGATAGCACTTCATCTTTGAAATATCGCATTACTTCTTGCGCTTGCAAAGGGTTTAGCCTCTTTTCATCAATCCAGTAAATATGCTGTTGTTTGAGTTCTTCAATTAAGTCAAAGAAAATGTTGTCATATTGCTTTTGCAAATTCACTACTTCGTGTTGGATAAGCGATAAGGTCTTTTTGATATCTTCTTTGTATATGTCGCTGTCAAATTCACCTTTTTTTACCAATAACATCCTTCGGTTGGTTGCCACCCGCACCCTGAAGAACTCATCTTGGTTGTTAGAAAAAATCCCTAAGAATCTTAATCGTTCTAACAACGGGACTCGCGGATCGGCTGCTTCTTGCAATACTCTGGCATTAAAAGAGAGCCAACTGAGTTCCCTATTAATTAACCTCTTTTCTTTTTTTTGCATAGACTAAGGTAAAAGAGATTGGAAAGTGATTGCTAAAACCACCAATCCATTTGTCATTGTGAAAATTTTCAAAAGGGTGACCGGTCTTTATCCTTTCCGGATGTAGCATCCACGCGGGATTATAGATTTTGTATGAACCTTTAAGATACTGCCAGCCTGCATGATTGCTATAAAGTTGCTTACACAAAAGAACTTGGTCAAAATGGAATGGAACCCTGTCTTTAAAATAAGTTCCGGTAGCACTATCACAGAACAGGGCTAAAGGAACTAATTTTTGGTATTTGTAAATAGCAGAATCAGGGTGAGCAGTATTCAAAAGTACGGAAAACATAGGTGCTGTCGGTTCCATGCTCAAGGTTCCCATGATAATAGTGCGTTGTCCATCTTTCAAATGATGAGAAGTCAAATAATTAGATACTTGATTTATCGCGTTCATTCGAAGCGAAAAATACGCATCTTGAGTTGATTCAAAAGGATTTGGAAAATCGCATAACACAATGTCAAACACTTCATTTTTTACCATAACCTTAGCGTGTATTGCTCCGACAATGGATTTCTCCCATGGTTTCTTTGTACCGGTTACAGAAAACGAACTATCCCACAAATACTTTACTTTCTTGGGTTTATATAAAATTGCCATACCTAACCCATCGCGTTTTTCACCTTTTGAAAACACAAATTGGTATTTCATTTTATACAACAAAGGGGTAGCAATAAGGTCTTTCAACACATTTTCATTTTCTACACCGGCAAGTCCAATAAAATCTGCGCCTAAGCTGTCATGTAAGGAATAAATAGCTATGGCAGCATGTTGAAGTTTTGAATTGTATTTTTCAGTGTTCCACTCATACTTTCCTAAGGGTGTGTAATTTGAATCAGCAAGATTAGCATTGGCAATAGTGTCATACAAGTTGTTTAGATTATAATAAGAAACCTTGAACGTATTTTTAGCTTTAATTTTTTGTGCAAAGGATTTCTCGTTTAGGGCTAATAGTAACAATATTGCGAAACAAATATGACGAAAATACATGTGAGCAAAAGTAAAAAACCTTTTGGTATCAAAGCGAAATTATAAAGAGTCAATTTTATTCTTAAATAGTTTGCAAATCGCATAATAAAACAGACTTTTGTCAGCAATGTCAACGAACAGACATTTTCTAAGAGATTCCATTGTTTTTCAAGGGCTGAACTGGATGGTAAAGCCATTATGGATATTTCTGATTGACAGGGAAGTACAAAACTTTTTGGGGTTAGAAGTGTATGGAAAATACTTAATTCACTTCAATTTTACTTTTCTATTCATTGTTCTATTGGATATCGGTATGCATAATTACCAAACCCGACAAGTAGCAGAAAATCGAGGGTTCTTGGAGACAGGCACACCCGGCTTGCTTTGGATAAAATTATTGCTAAGTATTTTCTATCTTTTATTTGTTTGGCAAGCAGGATTATTCAATGGGTTGGGTTCATTCTGGCTATTGGCGATAGGTATCAATCAGGTGCTAAATTCATGGATATTGTTTTTCAGGTCAACATTGGCAGGTCTGCATCTGTTTAGAATAGAAGCGGTAATTTCGGTTTTGGACAGAACTTTGGCAGGTATTGGCTGTGGTTTGTTTTTGTTTGTTCCAAATCTGCAACCATATTTTGGTCTTAAAGAATTTGTGCTTTTCCAAACTGTCGCACTCACAATCGGATTGTTAATTGTTGTAGGAATATGCATACGCAAAAAAGCCTTGTTGAGCATTGCGTTACCAGACTTTTCAAAGTTTAAAGCGTTGTTTATTGCAAACCTTCCTTTTGCTATCTTAACCATGATAATGAATTTTTACACCCGTTTGGATGTTATTTTTATCAGTCATTTGAGACCGGAAACTGCCAATTTTGAAGCAGGTATTTATGCTCACAGTTTTAGATTCTTGGATGCAGCAGGTATGTATGCAATGTTGTTTACAGGTATGCTATTGCCGATTTTTTCACGTCAATTGGCTCAAAAAGAAGATTTCAGGTCTATCTTAAAATTAGTACTCAAATTTGTGATTATTCCGGGACTTTGGTTGGTGGTAATGGCATTGCAAAAAGGAGCAGAGATAATGGACTTGCTATATACAACCGATAATATTGAAGAAACCATGTATTCTGCCGCAGTCTTTACATGGCTGATGGCATCGTATTTACCTATGTCAGTTTCATTGGTGTTAGGCTCGTTGCTCACTGCTAGCAATTATATTAAGTCTTTAATATTTGCCACTAGCGCAGCATTGCTTATTTTAACGGTTGGGTGTTTTGTAATGGTTCCGACACAAGGAGCTTTGGGAGCTGCTAAAGCTGTATTTATTACGCAAATGTCAGTGATGTTGTTTTCTGTATTGTTGACAAAGAAATATTTTCCGAAACCCGATACAACCAATATAGTGTTGATGTTCAAACTTGTTTTCATTGGAGTTTTAATTTGGTTGTCTGCATGGGCTTTAGATGAATTCCTAAAGGTGAGTTTGATATGGTTCAGCATTGTAACTTTATTGATTACATGTTTGCTGACCTTGGCGTTTAAACTCTTTAATCTATCACAATTAAAAACCCTGAGAAGAGGTTAAATATATAAATTATTTTCGCATACTATTTTCAAAAATGAATATGACAAATAAAGAATCCAACATGTTGAGTTTTAGTGAAATCGTTGATTTTATTTGGCGATGGAAGAAGCCATTAATTATTATTTCAATCATCACCATCATTCTTGCTTCAGTATTTTCCGGTCCAAATTTTATTAAACCCAAGTATAAATCTACGGTTGTGTTTTACCCCGCAACAACCAATTCTATTTCCAAATCTTTGTTACCCGAAAGAGGTGAACGTGCACAAGATGCTCTTGAATTTGGTGCAGAGGAAGAAGCAGAAAAGGCACTGCAAATACTTCAATCAAGCAAACTTCGCGACAGACTTATCAAGCAGTTTGATTTGATGAGACATTATAAAATTGACCCTAAGAAAGACAAATATCCTTATACAAAACTTGAAAAGGAATTAGACGCAAATATTCAGGTGAGCCGTACTCGTTACCTTTCAATCCGCATAGATGTTCTTGATGAAAATCCACAAATGGCTGCGGATATTGCAACAGGAATGGCGAATTTGTATGACACCATTCGTTCAGAAATCAACTTGGAACGTGCGATACCGGCATTGCAAATTATTGAAAATGCTTATAAAGAGAAACAAGCCATGATTGATGATTTGCACAAGCAAATGCAAGAACTAGGTCATCAGGGAGTTGTGAACTATGAAGAACAATCTAAATCCATTCAGGAAGCATTGATTATTGCCGGAGGTGGTGCCCTCAAAGGAGATAATAAAATGAAAACCGGTCAAAAAGTAGTCGATGATTTATTGGAAAGACAATCGAAACTTGTTGAATTTGGTGGTATGTATCTTTCCATTGTAGAAAAAATTAAGTTGGAAGAAGAGAAACTGAGCGATATCAAAGCAAAATTGGATAGAGCCAAGGTGGATGTTGAAGAAACCATGACCAACCAATTTAGGGTGAGTGATGCTACACCTGCTGAGAAAAAATCTTATCCTGTTAGATGGTTGATCGTTTTAGTGAGTTTATTTGTCGCAGTATCTACCTCTGTTATGGTGTTTGCTATTATAGAAAAGTCAAAGACCAACAAGACTGTACAAACACAAGAATCTTAATTGTCTGCCCTTTTGGAAAAACTCAGTTCACATATTAACCCCATAGTATTTGTGGTAATTGGGTCTTTGATAGGACTCATTCCTGTGCTGGGATTTATGTTGGGGATTCCTGAGATATCCGTTTTTCCTCTCTTATTAATAGCAGCATGGATGGCATTTACATATCCGCTTGGGTTTACCATCCTCATAGCCGGATTAGTGCCGCTTTCCATACAAATTAATGACATCGGTGGTGGTTTGGGTTTGTCTTTGCCTACTGAACCGATGATGATTTTTTTCTTTGTATTGCTTATTTTTAGATTTATTATCAGAGGAAATATTAATACTACATTTATAAAACACCCCATTGTTTTATTTGCAGTTCTTTATTTAACATGGTACTTTATCACTACGCTCACAAGCTCCATGCTCTTTGTATCGGTTAAATCATTTGTTGCGAAATTTTGGTTTATCGCTATTTTCTTCTTTTTCCTTGCACCAAATCTTAGGACACCTAAGGTAATGAAACAAATCCTTTATGCCATGATTGCCGGAGGGACTGTTATGGTGCTTTACACCTTGATTCGCCATGCCGGAGAAGGCTTTGTGAGAATTCATTCCTATACAATCATGCGCCCTTTCTTCAGCGACCATGGGAGCTATGCAGCATTCTTAGCTTTGTTTGTCCCTATCTTGTTTGCTTTTGCTTTTTATGGAAAAAGATTGTCTATAGCCTTATTATGGAGGGTAGTATTGGGAGTATTGTGTGTTATCTTTTTGTTTGGAATTTTGTTTTCGTTTACAAGAGCAACATGGATTAGCATAGTTGCAATGATGGGCTTTGCTGCATTGGTTTACTACAAAATTACCTTTAAACAATTGATGGTAGGAGTGATTTTGGTAATTAGCATAATTGTATGGAAGCAAGAGTCAATTTTATATGAGTTGTCTCGAAACAAGCAGGATTCTGCCGAGAACATAGAGGACAACATGAAATCGGTGTCCAATATATCAACAGACCCTTCCAATATGGAGCGAATTAATCGTTGGAAATGTGCGGTGGCAATGGTAAAAGATAAGCCTATTTTCGGTTTTGGACCTTATACTTATACTTTTCAATATGCTCCCTATCAAAGACCTGAGGATATGACACGTATCAGCACCAATGCCGGTACGCTCGGCAATGCACACAGTGAATATTTTATGGCACTATCAGAGATGGGATATTTGGGTTTTATTTTAGTCTTAGGGCTGTTTTTGTCTTCATTGTATGTAGGAATGAAGATTTATAGATATGCAACACAAAGCTGGGTTAAGACCTTGGCCATGGCAATCACTTTAGGGCTGTTTACTTATTACATTCACGGGTTGATTAACAACTATTCTGAATACGATAAGATTAGTGTTCCCCTGTGGAGTTTTCTTGCAATTTTAACTGCGTTGGATTTATTCCATGCCCAATACGTAAAGAATCCCGAAAACCAAACTTATGTCGAGTCCGGCAAATAATAGAAAAAGTGTTTTCAGACAGATACTCTCCCACAAATTGGGATTGTTTGGCGTAATATGGGTTTTTCTTTGTCTTGTTATTGCTGTCTTAGGTTATGCTATTACTCCGGATGATTCTCCACTTGCCAACAGAATAAATTTACATGCAGCGTTTCTTAAACCTATGAGTAAAGTCATGCTTTATGCCCCCGATAATACTCAAGCAACAGACATGTCTTTCTTTTCAAGAATGATTTCGGGCAATCCCGCTACCGCAAATGATAAAGTTTACAATCGTAAAGAGCAGCGCAATGATTCTTTCTTTTTGTGGTTTGACAAGGCTGAATCTGCACCATTTTTGGTTGCAGAAGGCTTACAATCATCTGATTCAAAAAGGTTTCACAAACCGTTTACCTTTTATCTGGGTTCAGACAATTATGGTAGGGATGTGTTGAGTCGTTTGTTGCTGGGAACAAGGATTTCATTGTCTGTAGGTTTCATTGCAGTAGTAATTTCATTGGTTTTGGGTGTTGTACTTGGGTTGATTGCCGGTTATTATGGAAAATGGAGCGATAAGCTAATTATGTGGTTTGCAAGTGTACTTTGGTCTTTACCAACTTTGTTGTTGGTATTGGCATTTAGTTTTGCATTAGGCAAGGGATTCTGGCAGATCTTTGTTGCCATTGGTTTGAGTAGCTGGGTGGAACTCACAAGGGTTGTCAGGGGTGAAGTAATCAGCATTAAAGAAAAGGAGTATATAAAAGCTGCCAAGTTATTGGGAGTAAATGACTTTAGCCTTCTGTTCAGGCATATTTTGCCCAATGTGCTTGGCTCTGTCATAGTGATTTGCACAGCAAATTTTGCTTCTGCCATTTTATTAGAAGCAGGTTTGAGCTTTTTAGGACTTGGCGTCAAACCGCCCACTCCAAGTTGGGGTATTATGATTAATGAGTATTATGGGTTTATTTTGTTAGGTAAAGCCTATCTTGCATTGGTACCCGGTTTTACCATCATGATGTTGGTGGTTGCATTGAACTTTATTGGTATAGCACTTAGGGATGTATTGAACAAATAAGAAAATTTCCGGTTTCATTTCCCTTTTTCAATATAAAAATGCTTTACTTCGCAGTCTAATAATAAGGCAATATTATGGCAGCAGAAAATACAGCAAAAAGCAGAGGAAAATACTGGTTATTCTTTTTATTATCAGTTATTGGACTTGTTTTACTCCTTATGTATTCCCCCGCAATATTTTGGTTTGCACTCCCTCCGGGTGTTACCAGCCTTGCTTTAGCAATGGATTGGATTTAATTTGAATTGGATTATGCCATTCTAAGACAATGCGTAAGCGTATTATTAGGCATAAACCCATCAGAAGGCATCATAAGAGAAAGCCTGGATTGCCTCCGGCAAGTCTTATCAGAAGAAGTTCCGATGATTTTCTCGATACTGAGCTAAAGTACATTAGCTACAACATTGATTTCATTGAAGAGAAACAAATAAAGTCTCTCTCTGAGTTACCAGAAAAATCTCCCGACAAGTTTTTATGGTTAAACATTACAGGTCTTAATGATTTGGAATTACTGAAAGACGTAGGTAATAAGTTTAATATACAT
Organism: Bacteroidia bacterium; assembly: GCA_023228875.1. Classification (NCBI taxonomy): domain Bacteria; kingdom Pseudomonadati; phylum Bacteroidota; class Bacteroidia; species Bacteroidia bacterium. The sequence continues at coordinate 77,242 of JALOAG010000009.1, forward strand.
CCTTTATTGTTGGAAGACATTATTAATACTGACCAAAGACCCAAATTTGATGATTTTGAAGACAAACTCGCGTTAACTCTCCGGTTATATTACAACGACACTATAGAAAGTGTCACAGATGGCGAGCAGGTTACATTGGTTATGGGTGAGAATGTACTTATCTCTTTTCTCGAAAAACCAACAGACATTTTCGAGCCTATTTATGAAAGACTCCGAAAAACCACCAGTGGGGTCAGGGCACATTCTTCTGATTTTCTCTTTTATGCTTTGGCAGATTTAATTATTGACTATTATTTTGTGTTTATTGAAGTCCTTGGAGACAAGATTGAAGCCTTAGAAGACTCACTTTATTTACAACCCAATGACAGTAGTTTAGAGCGTATCCATGATTTAAAAACTGAATTACTGAATTTCAGGCGTAATGTTTTTCCATTGCGCGAAGCGATAGGACAAATCCAAAGAAGTGCTTCAAGACTTATTGAACCTGAAACCCAGCGATTTTGGACTGATGCTTATGATCACGTTATCAGGATTATTGATTTGTTAGAAAATTACAGAGAGTTGAATAACGGACTCAGGGACATTTATTTGTCGGGACTCAGTATCAAGATGAATAAAATCATGCAATTGCTCACGATTATTTCAACCATTTTCATACCCCTCACTTTTATTGTTGGTGTGTACGGTATGAATTTTCATTATATGCCGGAATTAGGCTGGAAATATGGTTATTTTATGGTATGGGCAGCAATGGTGCTGATTGTGCTGGGAATGTTAATTTATTTCAAACGGAAACGCTGGCTGTAATCATTACTTAGCTTCATTCCACCATACATCCATCTGCTGCAAACTTAGCTCTTCTAATTTCACTCCATTCTCGCGAGCGCGTTGCTCAATATATTCAAACCTTTTTTTGAATTTTCTGTTGGTTGCTTCTAAAGCATCATCAGGATTGATGTCTTCAAAACGGGCATAGTTTACCAGAGAGAATAGAAAATCCCCAAATTCGGCTTCTTTTTCGTGTTTGTTTTTTGCTTGTTGAAACTCCTCCCATTCTTCCCAAACTTTCTTTAAAACATCAGCTTTGTTATCCCAATCAAAACCGGCACGTGCTGCTTTTTCTTGCATTCGCAATGCTTTAATTAGACTTGGCATGGAAGCCGGGACTCCCGAAAGATATGATTTAGGTTCTGTGGCACTTTTTTCGGTTTGCTTAATCTGCTCCCAGTTTTGTTTTACATCTTCTGCATTCTTAACCTGCACATCTCCATAAATATGGGGGTGCCGCCTTATGAGTTTTTCGCAAAGGGTGTTAATAATATCTGTGATGTCAAACCACTTGAGTTCATCTGCTATTTTTCCATAGAAAACAATGTGCAAAAGGATGTCTCCAATCTCTTTTTTGATGTCGTCCTGATTGTTTTCCAATATAGCACCTGAAAGTTCATGCACTTCCTCAATAGTCAGATGGCGGATTGATTCAATCGTTTGTTCTCGATCCCACGGGCATTTTTCCCGCAGTTCTGACATAATATCTAATAAGCGTCCGAAAGCCTCTAGCGCTTTGCCTTTCTCCATTTATTTAAGAAAGTTGTTGTGATTCATTACTTCCATGAATGAATCTTTATAATTCTTGCCAATTGGAATATGTTTATTACCAATGGTTACATGGGTTCCAGAAAGTGAAGTTACTTTGTTGATAGCTACAATAAAAGAGCGGTGTACACGCACAAACTTGTCTTTAGGCAGGGTGGTTTCCATTTTCTTCATTGTTTGCAGGGTGATGATACGTTTGTCATCAGGAATGTGAATTTTTACGTAGTCTGCAAATGCTTCTATATACAGGATATCTTCGTAATTGAGTTTAACAAATTTAAAATCAGCTTTTACAAAAATGTGTCCATCTTCCAATTTGGTGTTCTCATCCTCTTTGGATTTTTTGATTTTAAGAAACTCTTCTAACTTGTCAATAGACTTTTTAAATCTATCCACAGGAACAGGTTTTACAAGGTAATCCAATGCTTCAAGGTCAAAAGCTTCTACCGCATATTCAGGATATGCAGTAACAAAAATTACAGGGATTCTTTTGTCTTCAATCTTTTTGAGAAACTGCAGCCCTGTTTCGTGAGGCATTTGTATATCCAGAAAAATTGCATCAACTGGTTCTTGGTTAATAAATTCTAATGCATCATGCGTATTTCTAAATCTTCCAATAACCTCAAGATGAGGAAATTTGGAGATATGTGAACTCAGCACTTCTGTTGCTAAGGGTTCATCGTCCACTAAAATTAGTTTTACTTTTTCCATGGTTTGTTATTTTATTTTAAATCTATTTTAAGCATTACCGAATAAGAATCCTCTTTATCAGTAATTTGCAGGGTATGGTTGTTTGGGTAGAGCAATTTTAATCTATTTTTGGTATTTTGTAGTCCAATACCACCTACTCTTTCGTTTTTAACAGTTAAATTCTCGTTAGGTTTTGAATTTTCAATAGAGAAACTGAGCTGTTTGTTTTCGGCGTCCGCATTAATCTTTATCAATATCCATGCATCATCTTTGTGAGAGTTCACCCCATGTTTAAAACTGTTTTCAACAAAATTTATAAACAACAAAGGTTCAATCATGATGGACGAAATATCCCCTTGAATATCAAAGCAAATTTTAACCCTGTCACCCATTCTGATTTTTTCTAAAGCAATCAAGTCATTTAAGTAATTGATTTCTTTTTCTAAAGGCACTTGTGATTCACTGGTTTCATAAAGCAGATAGCGCAAAATGTTGGCAAGGCTCATCACCATTTCAGGTGCTTTGTCTGATTTTGTGAGGGTGAGTGCATACAAACTGTTCAAACTATTAAACAGAAAATGCGGATTGATTTGTGATTTTAAGAATTTCAGTTCATTGCTAATATTTAATTCTTGCAAGGCTTTGTTGGCGCGATTTTGACTAAACCATTCAGAGAAAATATGGAAGAATGAGGTAATAGACACAGATAACAACAAGTAAGCTGAATTTACAAAAAAGAACATGGGTGTCCAAATGTTTGCAGCCAAGAACTCATTAGTCAAAAAGAAATTGTTGGTGATAATGGCAAGAGGAAAACAGAAAAAAAGAATCGTTAGACTTGTAACAATCAGGTAGGTAAGATAATGCCTTCTATACAATAAAAAAGGAATAAAGAAGTAGATGTTAATATAAGCTGCCAGTATATGAATTACTGAAAAACTTAATGCAGGGAGCACATTCTTTTCAAAACTTGAATAAGGTCCAATGATTCGGAGAATCACAAAAAAGAACAATACCCAATAGACAAAACGATACAGTTTATAATGAAAGAAAAAATCCTTTAACTTGTGTGAAAAGGCTACCAAAGCAACTCTGAAAGTCTGCACGGATTTTACTGATTGTGCATGTTACGAAAACTTTTGAATAGTTCGTATGTCCATGAAAGCAGATGAAATGAATTATCTTTTGATTGATTTGATTCTGTCAATCCCTCAACTTCCTGATATCCCGTCTTAGTAAAATATGTTTTTGTAACTCTGTATGCAAAAATGTTAAGGGTAATTAATGCAACAATTAACAATACAAGAGTTAAATTTTTAAAGATAGTTCTCATACGTTGTATAAACTATTTAGGCTTTTAATAGATTGGACAAAGGTCGTTTATTTCCTGTTTAATTCAAAATATTTTTTCATAAAAATTTGCTGATATATACGCCCAAACAATGCGCTTTCATTAAACTCATCTACATGCTTTGTATTCGGTTCATAGGTGGTAATTTTATTCAAGATATTATCCCAAGCAATAAACTTATCTTGATATATAAGTCCAAATCCATTGTCGAATGAATAAAGCGCAAATGGTCTTTGTGATAGAGGGTTATGATAGAATATAAATGAATATACCGGATAGTTCATATTTTGCAAGAGAAAGGGCAGTAATGATGTTTGAGATACAGGATTGTCAATGCTCTTCCCCTTGTAAACCGGGTGTAATGCTCCTCCAAGAATCAGAGCAGGGATATGAAATTTTTGTTTAGCAAAAAATTGCCCATAATCTATCCCTACATCCCGACCATGATCTCCGGTGATCACCAATATTGTATTGGAATAGTACTTAGATTGTTTAAACCAGTCAATAAAATCATAGACACAACTGTCTGTGTACCGATATGCTGCTTCCATTTTATTTGGCTTATGATTTTGTACCGGTATATCATAAGGTTCATGTGTGCTTAAACTCAAGAGTGAAATAAAAAACGGACTTTGGGTTTGTGTCAGTTGATTTTTAAGCTCTGCAAAAACATCTTGGTCATGGTAGCCCCATGAGCCTTTTGCTGTTCTTGAACTTATGTTTTTTTCGTCTATTATATGGTCAAAGCAAGTGTTTTTAAGATAATAACCCATATTGGCAAACGAAATGTCGCCTCCATAAATAAAAGTGTTACTGTATTGATTTTTAGCTAAAATACATGAAACCGAAGATAGTTTACTTGCTTTTTCGGGCTCAAAAAGGATAGAAGTAAGCGGTTGTGCAGGAAATCCATTCAACAATGCAACCAACCCCTTGTCGGTTCTGTTTCCACTCGCATACATTTTGGAAAAAAAGTATGCACTGTCCATGATATGGTTCATTGACTGCGTCCAATCATAAGTGCCACCAATGCGTTGGAAAGTCTCGGCAGAAAGACTTTCCAGAATTAGTAAGATGACATTAGGATGTGTATTTTCTTTAAACAAAGGAGGGCTGATAGTTACACCTTGTTCCAAGTTTTGTTTTAAGAATTCTGTAGCTATGGATTCATTTACTACCTGAAATTGCTCGTATTTCACACGATTGTCTTTGTTTAAAAAATTATAGCAGAAACTCCATAAGCTATTTACAGAAGCGGTGTTCAAATAATGATTCGAAGAATACACGACCCTGCTTTGATTGATAGGAACTTTGCCAATACCTCCGCGCATAAGCACTCCGGAAATGAGCATCAATAGACAAATAGAGACAAATGATAGCCATGTTAAACGCGGTGCAGCTGCCATTTTATTCAACAGCGATGACAACAGACGTTTTAGAATAAAATAAAAGACCACAAATTGCGTGATAACCACAATAACAAATGCAATGACTATTGGGAAATCAACAGACGCAAATGCATCGCCAAGGTGTTGTGAGTAGAACATTGCAGCATAATTCAGCCTTGCCCCCCAATGAATAAACAATTCGGCATCTATGGCATTGAGTAAAAATAAACAAAAATGAATACACTGATAGTAAACCAAGAGAGGCAGCCGGAGTTTGTTACAATCAAATATGTTGCACACCGGTAAAACCGGTATTAACGTATAAGCTGCAACTGCTAAATCAAGTGGTAATCCGTGCCAAAAACTAACAAGAGTATGCAAAAAATCGTCTGCATAGTGAATATCGCGCAACAGAAATGCTGCTCTTGCAATGGCAGCACCTGATAACATGATAAAAAAATGGTAAAAAAAGAGTACAAAATTCCTCTTCATGGATTGGCAAAAATATTTGAAATCTCGGATTATATTTGCACCCCGTTCATAGAGCCCGGGTGGTGAAATTGGTAGACACGCCACTTTGAGGGGGTGGTGCTCTTACGAGTGTGCAAGTTCGAATCTTGTCCCGGGCACAATAAAAACGAGCTGTCATTATTGACAGCTCGTTTGTTTTTTTTCAACTAAGATTTAAGTAGAAACGCAATTAGTGCAATTTATATGCTTGAAATCTATACAACGCTACTCAGTATTGTATTACGTACTGAGATTTTATAAATTCAAACTCGATTCGAAAGATTCCCTTCTTCTAATGGCAACTAATGAGGTCATTATTTGAATAGAAACTTGGTTTGGCTGGGTTTTTTAGGGAGTTGTGCAACGGTTACTGCTGTTGGCGGATGAACTTCTGTCTGTTCGTATAATTTATTCTTCTCCAAAATAATCGCTGTCAATTTTTTTGAGTTCATAAGTCTGCTGTGTTGTACAGCCAAGATTATAGTCAATCATTAGTTGAGCCAACTGTACACCATCTATAAGAACTATTTTAGTTTCATTTCTCGGAGTATATTCTAACGCTTCTTTTGTAAAGTTAGATGTCGTGATGAAAATTCCTTTTTTTGCACCTTGTCCGGCAAGCGCTCCAACAAATTTTTGAAGTTCAGGTCGCCCAACTACATTTCCTGGTTTCCAACGTTTGGCTTGAATGTAAATAATGTCAAGTCCGAGTTTGTCCTCTTTTATTGTTCCGTCAATTCCTTCGTCACCGCTTTTACCCATCGCTTTTCCAGCGTCCTTGATTGAACCACCGTAACCCATTTTCACTAACAGCTCGACTACAAGCCGTTCAAAAAAGGCAGGAGAGAGGTCAACAACTTTGTTTAGCAATTCAGATGCTAATGACTTTCTTATTCGTTGATACGCTTTGTCTAAACTCTCTTCAGGCGTTTGTTCGTTGTTCTCAATTATTGTTGTTTCATCTTCTTCGTTATCACTGTTGTTTTTCGAAGCATTCTGAAACTCTATAAATGCAGGAAACTGTCTTAAATACTTTGTATCAATTTTGTCAGGTTTTTTCGCTAAAGTCTGTTTGCCAAGGTCTGTAATTACAAATGTCGCCCGTTTCGGAGAGTCAAGCATACCGGCTTTTTTTAGATAAGTTTTTGCCCAACCAACTCTGTTGTCAAAAATGGCTTGGTTACCACTTGCCAAAAGTTCTTTTCTTTCTTCGTCTGTTACTTTAAATTCAATTGCCAAACTCTCAATTAAATCTCTGTATTTGTGTTCCTGTCCATCTTCTACATGTTTGAGTAAAGGAAGCATTAATGATTGATAGTCTGGTATCATATGTTCTTTTAAATATCTGTTCGTTTTCTGTTTAGTTGTCGTCTTTTAGGCTGCCCGCTAACGGCAGACTGTCTAATAACTTCCTTTCTCCGTTAATTCCGCTGCTAAACTACGCATTTAGTTCAAGTTTAGGCAACTTTAAAGAAGCCTTTTTCAAAGGTAGATTTCCCTAAAGTGAAAAATAAAATGCTGTAAAACGGCTTAAATTAGCGCGAGCCATGCAAAAAATAGAGGCAACTGCGCAAAACACCTTTCGTTTTTTTATTGACTACATCACAACGCTCACAACTCCTATATAAACCACCCAAAAAACCAACTTAAAAAGCATAGTTGAAAAAACAAGTGTGCTTAAATCGCTTCTAATGAAGCCGTTTTTGATGTTTTTTTCTTTTTTTAGAGAGTTGTGCAACAGCTACCCGTGTTATGCACCGTTTTTCTCATTTACATTTCTTACAGTATAAGTAAATCATATCTTCTACACTTTTGTCTCCCATTCTTTTTGCTTTCAGTAGGTCTGCACAAGGGTCTTCTAAACAATCAATTTTTTTTCCTAATCTTTCGTTTGTAGGTATTTTATTGATTTTTTGAACACCACGATTTGCGTATGCTTCCATATAGTTTGGGTTGTATTTTATTGCTAAATCAAAATCTTTAATTGAGCCGTCAATATCCATTATGTTACTTTTAGCTGTTCCACGCAAAAAATATCCTTCATAGTCAGTCGGAACAAGTTCTAATAACTTGTCAAAATGTTTTATGGCTTCTTCATCTTTACCAATTAACATTTTTATTCGTCCTAAATAGTAAAATGCAGCTTCAGCTTGTTTTCCTGTTGAGTCAAGCTCCAGCACCTTATTATAATCTTTAATTGCCTTGTCATAGTCTTTTTTGTAAGAATATGTTTTTGCTCTGTCTGTATAAGTCGCTGGGTCAAGTGAGTCAATCTCAATTGCTTGGTTAAAGCAAACAATAGCACTATCATACTTACCTTGTCCATTAAGTGAAAATGCTTTGTAAACGTATGACATTTTAAGTCCATTCTTGGTTTCTCCTTTTGATATTGCTTCTGAAAAGTATTTCTCAGCTTCACTAAATTTCTCCGCTTTAAGAAGTCTTACACCTTCGCTAAATGCTTTTTGTGCTTCTTCTTGTCCATTTACAACAAATGTTGTCAGTAAAATTGTAATGGTTAGTAGTAAGTATCTCATTGTTGTCGTCTTTTTAAAATGGTGCATAAAGGTTCGCGGCTTGGTGCAGTGCGGGATTTTTAGCACTACTGTTCATACGAAGAACAAAAGTTTGTTTAAGCACAAATGTTTCTACGAAGCACTTCGCCCCGCATTGCACCAAACCGCTGTGCCTGTTGCACAACCACACCCATAACTTCATTAGGCAAATATAAATCAATTATGCATGTATTAACAAAAGTGCAATAAGTATGCATAATTAATTGATTGTCAGTGTTGTATATTTTGCCTTAAAAATTTCTTTTCTTATCTTTGATGCATGCAGGGACGTAAGGATATTCAACCAAAAATGTTGTATCAAGTAAGCATTGACAGCTTGGTACCAACTGACAATTTTTATCGCTTATTATCACAAACCCTTGATACAGCATAGCGCGAGCCATGCAAAAAATAGAGGCAACTGCGCAAAACACCTTTCGTTTTTTTATTGACTACATCACAACGCTCACAACTCCTATATAAACCACCCAAAAAACCAACTTAAAAAGCATAGTTGAAAAAACAAGTGTGCTTAAATCGCTTCTAATGAAGCCGTTTTTGATGTTTTTTTCTTTTTTTAGAGAGTTGTGCAACAGCTACTGATGTTACAGGCTGGCGTTCTTTAAATCGTATAATTTGTTTTATTTTTCTCCATTAAGACATACTCTTTGGCAAGCTTAACTTTGAGTATTGTCTAATAAAACTTGCTAATGTGCATGTCTGATATTTTGCTATTCATTAAAATTCAAATATAAATCCAATTGAAGGAACAATTGTAGCTGACCTTTGGTTTAAAATTAAAGGAATACCGTTACTGCCGTCTGATTTAATAGGTTGACCATCTGTTGTTTTAAAACCTGTATTGTCATCGGTCCTTTCAAAAGTAAATTTCGGTAAATAAGGTGTTTTGTAGAACAAAATATTTTGAAAATCTACAAATACATCTAAGCTCATTTTTTTGAAATTGAACTTTTTATCTGCTCTCAAGTCCAATTGGCTAAAAATAGGAAGTCGTTTGTTGTTCAGTTGTGTATAATCGTAAATACCTATTCCTGATGTTAGATACATAGCTGTTGATGCGTTCATATCAAAAGGCGTATAAGGTTGTCCTCCTGCAATTCTGTATTTTAAACCTATATCCCAATTCTTTTTGAATTTATACCCAAAAGTTGCAGAAACAATCAATCCATAATTCCAAGTTGAAGGTTTAAATTCTCCATCTATACCTGAAAATTCAGATTTGTAAAGCGTGGCACTAGCTACGTAAAATAGATTTTTAATCAATTTTTGCTGAATATATGCTTCGATTCCATAAACTCTTCCTCGTCCTGTTGAAGTGTATTTATCGCTGCCAACTGCTGAATAATCCGTGCCTATGTTAGCATAAGAAATCCCATTAATTAACGATATTGGATAGTTCCTGTAATCTTTATAAAATGCTTCAAAAGTAACTCGTAAATCATTTTTTGGAACAAATTCAGCACCAATTGTATAATGAATGGAATTGGTGTATTTTAAGTCTTTATTGCTAAGTGTTCCGTTGTTGTCTTTGTACCCAAGCATTGTGTAAACAGGTAATTTGTAATAACTCCCCACTGATGCCGAAATATTCCATTTATTGTTGATGATATAAGAAAATGAAGCTCTTGGAGATATTGTTCTTAATGGATTTAACCCGTTTTTAGTATAGGTATTGATGTCTGTTCGAATACCAGCCGATACTAAAAATCTATCGTCAAAAAAATATGTAGCAACCTGACCATACGCACCAAATTTAAAAAAATCAATTGCTGAATTGGTTGAAAAAGATATAGCAGGGCTAATCGTATTTCCTAAACTATCTTTTATTTCATCCTTAACTGTGTTGAAAATAGAAGCATCGTACTTTACATATTGAGCATCAACTCCGTAACTGTATTTCCAACCGTTTTTAAACTTATTCATATCAAAACGAAGCTTATTTTCTATTTCGTGACTTCCCAAACTGAACAATTTATTACCACTTTTTGAGGCGTTGTTTTCGTAACGGTCTGCACCATTAAAAAACATATTTCTACTCAATGCAATGGTAAAGTATCCGTCATTTACTAATCGTTTTAATGTTGCCCCAACTGTATAATTCCACTGTTTAATCAATGGATTAGCACGGTTGATGTATTCTGTATTTGCATCACTCTTTTTGGGAGCAGCTAATTTAAAATTGTCAATAGCACCAATTCCAATAAAATTAATCTCAGTTTTATTGTTTATTTTGTGGTTAACTTTATATTGAAAATCATAGTAATCAGGTCTAATCGGTAAATCCAATAACGTAAATAAAAATTGTAAATACGAGCGTCTTGCCGAAGCCATAAAAGTAGTTTTTTTTCCTAAAGGACCTTCTAACATTGCTGCAAATTCTGTTCCTGACAAGCGAAAATTTCCACTTAATTTATCGGGATTTCCATTTCGTTGTTTGATAACAATTGTTGAAGCCAAAGCATTATCATATCTGGCATTAAAAGCCGATGAAGTAAGTTGCACATCTTGTATAAACGAAACATTTAAAATACCTGTTGCTCCGCCACTTGCTCCTTGCGTTTGAAAATGGTTTAAAACAGGAATTTCAATCCCGTCTAAGTAATATACATTTTCACTGGGTCCACCACCCCTAACAATAATATCGTTTCTGTTGGGTGTGGTTCCGCCTGCAACTCCCGGTAAAACTTGAATCACTTTTGAAACATCAAAATTCCCACCCGGATTAGATTTTATTTCTTCGGCAGTTAATTTTTGTGTTGCTAGTGGAGTTACCATATCAGTAGCTCTAACAGATTTCCCTGAATTAATAACAATTTCTTCTAATGCTTGACTTTTGGGGTCTAATTCTATTTGAAGTAAAAGAGCATTTCCTGAACTTAGATTTAGATTGTATTGTTCAAATACTTCATATCCAATGTAAGAAGCTTTTAAATTATATTTTCCTACTGGTATTTTGATAGAAAAAGAACCATTTTCATCAGTTACAACACCTAAAGTATCTGGACCAAAAAATTGTATAGCTACACCAATTAATTCTTCTTGTGTATTCTTGTCCTTCACAGTACCTGAAACCGTCCCTAATGTTTGAGCATTGAGTTGTACAGATAACATTGTTGCAACAAGAATGAAAATCAACCTTTTCATACTTTAAATCTATTCATTCGGTGCAAAAGTAAACTTTGTTTTTGAATATTGGTGTAAAATAGCACTTTATTTTAAAAATAGTAGTATCTTTGTACCCTAGAATTTTTAGTAATGAATTACGGTTTATTAAAAGATATTATTGGTTTAGTAGAACAATATGAGTTGGAAAATTCAAAAACGAATGAAATTACAGTCAACGGTTTTAGAAGATGGATTGCTTGTAATTTGAAAGAAAACGAGGTAGAGCCTGATTGGGAAGGTAAAGAGAATGGAAGAAGTCCTGAAAGTGTCATTAACACTCTTATAGTACACATGAATCGCTATGCTAAGAGTTATTCCAAATCAGCAATAATTGATTCTGACTTTTCAACACAAGAAGATTTTATTTTTTTAATCAATCTAAAAGCATTTGGTGAAATGACTAAGATGGAGTTAATCAAAAAGAATGTTCAAGAAAAGCCGGCAGGCATGCAGATTATCAACCGCTTAATTACTCAGAAATGGGTAGCACAGAGAGATTCTAAGACTGACAAAAGAAGTAAGGTGATTTCTATTACTCAAAAAGGTTTGGAAGCTTTAGAAGCTCAAATGGATAAAATCAGACAAGCTACTTCTATTGTTACGGGCGATTTGACTTACAATGAAAAAATGGAATTAATAAGGCTTCTTAATAAATTGAATGATTTTCATCAGCCTATTTATGACAAAAATATTGAACCAGAGAATTTGTTGAAAGAAGTATTAAAAAAAGATTAGAGATGAAAATAGCCATTATAGGTTCAGGATTTTCAGGGCTTTCTGCTGCTGCTTATGCTGCAAAAAATGGAAATGAAGTACACGTTTTCGAAAAGCACGACCAAGCAGGTGGAAGAGCAAGGCAATTTTGCACGCCCCAAGGATATGTTTTTGATATGGGACCAAGCTGGTATTGGATGCCTGATATAATTGAAAGATTTTTTGCGGATTTCGGGTACAAACAAACGGATTTTTTTGAATTGGTTTCTTTAAACCCACAGTTTGAAATGATTTTTTCGGATTTAAAAATGGATGTTCCTGAAAGTTTGGATGATTTGAAAAGTCTTTTTGAAAAAATAGAATCTAGTGCAGGCAAGCAATTGGAGAAATTTATACAATCGGCAAAATTCAAATACGAAGTCGGTATGCAAGAATTTGTAAACAAACCTTGTCATAGTTGGGCTGAGTTTATTGCTCCGAAAATTGCTAAGAGTGCTTTGAAGCTGGATTTACTGACAAATTTCAGAAGTTATGTTGCCCGATATTTTAAAAATGAAAAACTGAGAACTTTGATGGAGTTTCCTGTTATATTTTTAGGAGCATCTCCAAAAAATATTCCTGCATTGTATAGTCTGATGAACTACGGAGGTTACGCTCTGGGTACACATTATCCAATGGGCGGTTTTTACCAGTTGGTTTTAGCAATGAAAAGTGTAGCTGAAAAACAAGGGGCTAAATTTCATTTTAATAAAACTGTTGAATATATCAATACTCAAAATGGGGAAGTAAAATCTCTTACAATTAATGGAGTGAATATTGAATTTGATGCAGTTATTGCTTCTTCGGATTATCACCACACTGAATCACTTTTGGATAGCGAGTTCAGAAATTATGATGAGCAATATTGGAAGAAAAGAACTTTTGCTCCATCAAGTTTGATTTTTTATTTGGGTATTAATGAAACGATTCCTAATTTAAAACATCATACGCTTTTCTTTGAAAACGATTTAGATGACCATATTGATTGTATTTACGGTCATAAAAGATGGCCTGAAAAACCTTTGTTTTATGCGTGCTGTCCTTCAAAGACAGATGATAACGTTGCCCCAAAAGGAAAAGAAAATTTGTTTTTACTTATGCCTGTAGCGATAGGAATTAATGATGATGAAAGTATCCGTGAAAAATATCTTAGAGATATGCTGTTAAGAATCGAAAAACACACCGGCATCAGTGATTTAAAATCTAAAATTGAATACCAAAGAAGTTATTGTGTGCGTGATTTTGTTTCTGATTACAATGCTTACGGAGGGAATGCTTATGGTTTGGCTAATACGCTAAATCAAACAGCGGTATTAAAACCAAAACTCAGGAACAAAAAATTAAAAAACTTATACTACACTGGACAATTAACCGTACCGGGACCTGGGGTTCCGCCATCAATAATATCAGGAAAAATAGTAGCAAATGAAGTTAACCGATTAAATAAATAAAAAATGAAAAAACTGTTTGAAGAATTGTCTTACGATGTGAGCAAAAAGACAACAAAAAAGTATAGCACCAGTTTTTCGTTGGGCATACTAGCGTTAAAGCCGTCAATTAGACCTGCTATTTATGCTATTTATGGTTATGTAAGATTAGCTGATGAAATTGTGGATAGCTTTCAAGGTTATGATAAAGAAAAATTATTAAATAGATTAAAATTGGAAACCGACAATGCTTTGTCCGAAGGCATTTCATTGAATCCAATTTTACAATCTTTTCAAGATACCGTTGTAAAATACAATATAGACAGAACTTTAATAAATCAATTTCTACACAGTATGGAAATGGATTTGCAAAAAATAGATTATAATTCTGCATTGTATGAAGAATACATTCACGGTTCCGCGGAAGTGGTTGGTTTAATGTGTTTGCAAGTTTTTACCGAGGGAGATAAATCTAAATACGAAGAATTGAAGCCTTATGCAATGAAATTAGGTTCGGTTTTTCAAAAAATTAATTTTTTAAGAGATTTGAAAGATGATTATCAAATCCTTGGTCGTACTTATTTTCCGAATGTTGATATGTGTTTGTTCGATAATTGTGTGAAATGCCAAATTGAAGAAGATATAGAACAAGAATTTAAACAGGCATTAATCGGAATTAAAATGCTTCCTAATTCTTCGAAATTTGGCGTGTATTTGGCTTACAAATATTATTTGACTTTGTTTAAAAAAATCAAAAATAAATCTTCTAAAGAGATTATGAATAACCGTGTACGTGTTGCTAATTCTGAAAAAGCTTTTGTGGCATTTAAGAGTTATCTCAGGTATAAAACAACTTGTTTGTAATGAAATGGACTATTTTTCTTTTATCAGCTCTGTTTATTTTTAGCAGTTTCGCCATTTATTCCTTAGATGATGTAAGGGCAAATTATAGCCAATTGGCTACCGATAAGAAAATGTGTAGTGAATTACTGGCTCAATTGGAAAAGAATAAAGACCAATCGGCTACCCATTTAGCATATTTAGGAGGTTTGCAAACCATTTGGGCAAATCACGTTTTAAATCCATTAAGCAAACTCAATACTTTTAATAAAGGGAAAAAAAATATTGAACTAGCTATTGAACAAGAGCCCAATAATGCTGAATTACGATTTATAAGGCTGTCAGTCCAAAAAAATGCACCCAATTTTTTAGGGTATCACTCCAATATTAAAGAAGATATACAATTTATTAAAAACAATCGAAGTCAGATAAAATCAAATGTAATCAATCATTACATAGAACTGTTATTAAAAGATTAAAATGAAACATCAGTTATATAGAGAACAACAACTTAATTGTGATATAGAAACCGCTTGGGAGTTTTTTTCATCGCCCTATAACCTTGCCCAAATTACTCCTAAAGAAATGGGATTTGTAGTGCATACCGATGTAGGAAACCAAGCGATTTTTGAGGGTATGGAAATTGAATATACCGTTTCTCCATTACTTAAAATACCGTTGAAATGGAGAACGAAAATTACGGAAGTTACTTTTCAAAAAAGCTTTACCGATTTTCAAGAAAAAGGACCTTATAAACTCTGGAATCACATTCACGAATTTATTCCAAATAAAGAGGGCGTGTTAATGAAAGATACGGTAGATTATGAATTACCTTTCGGCTTTTTGGGAGATATCACTCACGCTTTATTGGTTAACAAGAAGCTGGAATCAATTTTTGATTTTCGCTTTAAAGTTTTGGAGCAAAAATTTAATAAATAATATATGAATATAGTAATAACCATACTCGTTTTTGTACTAATGGAAGGAGCTACTTGGCTCATTCATAAATACATAATGCACGGTTTTCTTTGGGTATTGCATAAAGACCATCACGACCATAGTAATAAAGGCGTTTTAGAAAAAAATGATTATTTCTTTGTCATCTTTGCCTTGCCAACGATTGCTTTGATGTACTTTGGCTCACTCAAAGATTTTAATTACTTGTTCTTTATTGGCTTGGGTATTATGCTATATGGAATGGCGTATTTTTTTGTGCACGATATCTTCATCCACCAAAGAATTAAATATTTTACCCACACTAAAAACCTTTATTTTAAAGCTTTAAGAAGAGCTCATAAACAACATCACAAGCACTTAGGAAAAGAAGAAGGCGAATGTTTTGGATTTTTGTATGTGCCTTTCAAATATTTCAGAATGTATTTTAAAAGCAATAAAAAATGATGTCTTTCACCTACATACTCGTCTTGTTTTTCACAGTTATCATTTGTTTTATTGCATCTTTTGACAAGCGATTACAGTTCAACAAGCATTTTGGAGCATTTCTAAAAGCATCTGTTCTAGTAGCTATTCCTTTCATCGCTTGGGATGTTTGGTTTACTGCAAAAGGTGTATGGTGGTTTAATACAAACTACACACTTGGAATTGTTATAGCAGGCTTACCTTTAGAGGAATGGCTTTTTTTTATTTTTATTCCTTTTTCTTGTGTTTTTACATATTACAGTATTGATAAATTTTTTTCGTTGAAGTGGTTAAGTGGATTTAATAATATTATTGTTTTTGTATCTATTGTTATTTGCTCAGTTGTTGCTTTATTGCATTATGATAAGGTTTATACCTTGGTTACGGCAATCGTGACTGTTTTTACGTTAGTTTATCTCCATTTTATTGTAAAAAAAGAATGGATTAGCAAGGCTTCTCTAGTTTTTCTAATATTGATGTTAGGATTCCTTCCAGTAAACGGAATTCTTACAGGTACTGGATTAGACTCTCCAATTGTTAACTACAATCCTAATGAATTCTTAGGAATAAGAATATTAACGATACCAATTGAAGATGCAGTATATGGATATACACAGTTTTTATTAGTCCTTTATTTTTTCAAGGAATTTCAAAAAAGTAAAAAATTAATATGGAAACGCTTAGACAAAAAATAAGCAGGTTTTTATATCCTGTTATTCAAAGAGTGGGAAAATCTACAAAAATGGGTAGTGTTATTTCAAACGAAAATAAAGTCTATCCAATTTCATCTTTTTATGACTTGGAAGTTCAGTTAATTGACCAAAAAAGTATTTTACTATCTTCTTTTAAAGGTAAAAATATTATGATTGTTAACACCGCCTCTGATTGTGGTTATACCGCTCAGTATGAAGAGTTACAAGAATTGTATGATTCAATGCATGATACCTTAGTGATTATCGGATTTCCTTCTAACGATTTTGGTGAACAAGAGAAAGAAGAGAATGAAAAGATTGAAAGTTTTTGTAAGTTGAATTATGGTGTCACATTTATGTTAGCAAAAAAAAGTTCTGTATTGAAGGGTGAAAATCAAAATAGTATTTACAAATGGCTAACAGATGCTACATTAAATGGCTGGAATACACAAGAGCCAATATGGAATTTTAGTAAATATGTAATTAATGAAGAAGGTGTGTTAACTCATTTTTTTGGACCGAGTATATCACCAAAAAGTAAACTAATTAAAAATAGTATTAACAAATAAAACAAAAAAAGTATGAAAAAAAACAGAAAATATTTAGTCTCAGCTTTAGCAGCTTTTACAGCATTAACAATGTATTCTTTTAACCTAGAAAATAAAACGAATATGAATCAACACTTGGAATTAAAATCAAAACCTAGTACATCCTTTTATTCATTGAAAATTACACTAAATAATGGTGAAGAATTGGATTTCGCCTCTCTTAAAGGTAAAAAAGTACTTTTAGTAAACACAGCTTCTAAATGTGGATATACCCCACAATACGAAGGACTTGAAAAACTCTATGAAAAATACAAGGATCAACTTGTAATCATTGCTTTTCCAGCTAATGATTTTGCTAATCAAGAAAGTGGTTCTAATGAAGAAATCGCTCAGTTTTGTAAAGCGAACTATGGTGTCACGTTTCCTATTGCAATGAAGGCTGGAGTTATTAAAAATGAGGCGCAACAAGAAGTATTTAAATGGTTGACAGATAAAAAGTTAAATGGATGGAATGATCAAGCTCCAGAATGGAATTTTAGTAAATACTTAGTTAATGAAAATGGGGAACTGGTAAGTTATTTTAAGTCTTCGGTGAAGCCTTTTGATTCTCAGATTATTAGTTTAATTGAAAAAAAATAAAATGAGAAAACAACTTTCCTTATTAAATTTTCTAGCTGTAATTACAACAATTGCAATGAGTTATGTTTCTAATAGTGGTATTTTAAATGGAGAAACAATGGGGTCAATTTCAGCTAAGTACCAAAATTTATTTACTCCAGCTGGCTATGCTTTTTCTATATGGGGACTAATATATCTTGGGTTACTGTCTTTTGTTTTTTATTTTGGACCATTTACAAAAAAAACTGCCTTTAAAAAACAAGTAGTTCAAAAAATTGGATGGTGGTTTGTAATATCCTGTATTAGTAATAGTTTGTGGGTAGTTTGTTGGCTTTATGAATATACTCTTGTTACAATCCCTTTAATGGTTCTTGTTTTAGTATCATTGTTAAAAATAATTGTAACCATTCAGGATCAAAATAATACCTCTAATCCAACGTTAAAATTATATTTAGAAATTCCTTTTTACATCTATGCAGGTTGGATTTCAGTAGCATTAATTGCAAATGTAGCAGCTTATTTGAAAAAAATTGAATGGTATGGTTTTGGAATTTCAGAATCAAGCTGGGCGATTGTTATGTTTGCCATTGCAAGTGTAATTCATCTCTATATGGTCTGGAAAAAGAATATGCCTGCTTTTGCAATGGTTGCTGTTTGGGCTTTAATCGCTATTGCTGTTGCAAATTACGAAAGCCAAAAAACAGTTTATTTTGCTGCCTTAGGTTTTGCACTAGTTATTTTTATAAATATTTTGATTTTTATAACTAGAAAGATGAGCCTGAAATGAAAGAAAGGGTATCAATTTTTTGGTTTAGACGAGATTTAAGACTGGAAGATAATGCGGGACTATACCATGCACTTGCTGGAAAAAGTCCCGTTTTACCTGTATTTATTTTTGATAAATCAATACTTGATAAATTAGAAAATAAATACGATCGAAGAGTGGATTACATTCACCAAGCACTTCAGAAATTAAATAAGGAATTAAGTGCTTTTAAGTCTTCGCTTAATTCCTATTTTAGCAATCCCCTTACTGTTTTTCAGCAACTTGCTAATGAATATACTATTGAGGCTGTTTTTTGTAATCGCGATTATGAGCCGCAAGCCATAAAAAGGGATACCGAAATATATGAATATTTTAAAGCACTTGACATACCTTTTAAAGCATTTAAAGACCAAGTTGTTTTTGACAAAAATGAAGTACTGAAAAGTGACGGAACTTCTTATACTGTTTATACGCCCTATTCCAAAAAATGGAAAGAAAAATTAACGGTAGAAAATTATCAAACATATAAAGCTGATTTTACTAATTTTTTTAAAATAAATTTTTCCGAAATTTATTCATTACAAGAAATAGGTTTTCAAAAAACAGAATTTGAATTTATTGAACCTACACTTAATCCTGATATTATTGATGAATATGACAAATTTCGAGATTATCCTGCTATGCAGCGTACTACGCAATTGGGTATTGCACTTCGCTTCGGAACGATTAGTGTTCGTCAATGCGTGGCTTTTGCATTAGAACACAATCAAACTTGGCTGAATGAACTGATTTGGCGAGAATTTTTTATGCAGATTTTGTATCATTTTCCAAAAGTTGTGACTGAATCATTCAAACCCAAATATGATTTTATAGAGTGGAGAAATAATGAACAAGAATTTAAGCTTTGGTGTGAAGGAAAAACAGGCTATCCAATTGTAGATGCCGGAATGCGACAACTCAATCAAACGGGTTACATGCACAATCGGGTGCGAATGATCGTTGCTAGTTTTTTATGCAAGCATTTGCTGATTGATTGGCGATGGGGTGAAGCTTATTTTGCTCAAAAATTAAATGATTATGATTTATCAGCTAATAATGGAAATTGGCAATGGGCTGCTGGTTCAGGTTGTGATGCTGCACCGTATTTCAGAGTGTTTAATCCTGCCGTACAAACAGAAAAATTTGATAAGGATTTTGTTTACATAAAAAAATGGATTCCTGAATTTGGTACAGATAATTATCCTAAACCTATTGTAGAACATTGCTTTGCGAGAGATAGAGCATTGAAAATTTATGAAAAAGCGGTAAAAGAAAAAATATGAAAAAAATTCTCATAGCAGGCGCAACTGGTTTTGTTGGAACATATCTTATTAATTATTTATTAGAGAAAGGGTATTTCATTAATGCCTTATCAAGGAGGAGTAAACAAGTTAGTCATCATACGAATTTAGCGTATTTTCAATGGGATATTCATCAGCAATATATTGACAGAAACGCCTTTGAAAATGTAGATACAATTATCAATTTAACTGGTGCTAACATTGGAGAGAAAAGATGGACAAAAGAACGAAAAAGTGAAATTATCAGCAGTCGTATTAAGTCCATTGACTTATTGTATCAGTATGTATCGGAAAATAAATTTAGCATCAATACATTTATTTCGTCTTCTGCCGTTGGGTATTATGGAGCAGTAACTACAGATGAAATTTTTAAAGAAACTGCTGAAAATGGAACTGATTTTTTAGCCACTGTTTGCAAAGAATGGGAAAATACAGTAATGAAATTTAACGATATAGGTATTAGAACAGTTATTTTACGCAAAGGAGTGATAATTGGAAAAGATGGAGGAATAGTTCAAAAATTAGCACCGTTAGCTAAATTAGGAATAAATGTTTCGTTGGGTTCAGGAAAACAGTTTTTACCTTGGATTGATATTAGAGATTTAGTAAAACTGTATGAATTTATCCTTTCTAATTCTAAAATTAACGGAATTTATAATACTGTCTCAAGCGAAAATATCACGATGAATGAATTTTCAAAAACCTTGTTGAAATCTTATAAAATGAGAACTATTCTACCCAATGCACCTGCCTTTATCATCCGTTTACTTTTTAGCGAAATGTCGGTTATGTTTTTAGAAGGATCAAAAGTCAGTAATGAAAAGCTAAAAAAAACTGGCTTTTCTTTTGAATTCGACACTATAGAGAAGTCCCTTTTATTGTGATTTTTCAGTGAAAGGAAAAATTTTGCTCTTTTGTTTTTTTTAGTGATTGTTTCGTATTTCTGCAAAACCAAAAGTGCAAAACGAGCGTTGGCAAAAAAATAAAACAAATCTCAGACTAATTTCTGTAATAATCTTGAGGGTTCGGTTGTTCTACGCTTGCCTGTAACGAGCCGCGTATTGGCGATGGGCGGGATTTTTAGTATAAAACTTTAATCGAAGAGGAGACTTTTAAATTTACGAAAAACTTTTAACCGAAGACGTTTCTTGCCACTTTTGCCAAACGAGCTGTTGTGTGTAGTGGCTCTTTTGGTTGTCGTTTTATTCTTGTGTCAAAACAGTAAACCATTGGCTTAAAAGTTTATGGTCAATGTCCGAAGCATTTTTTAATTTGATGTGTCGCATCGTTTTTCCTGTTCCTTCCAATAATCCTTTTGGGTCGTTGAGTTTTTCAAAATCTTTGTAAAAACCCAAATTCACGTGATTTTTATTTGATTGTAAATAGGCAAAGTCTTTTGAGGATTTAAAAATAGGTCTGCTCCATTTGAACTCTTCCTTTACGTTTTTCACAGATTGATGAATGAGCGAACGGATGGCTTCCATTACTTCCTTTTGCTCTTTTGGGGCATTGTTAATATATGCTGTTATTTGCTCATTCATTGTTTAAACGGATTGTTTTTTTGTTCTGATGAAAATCATTGCGATTGCTGTTGTTATCACTCCAAATACGAATGCAAAAATGGTTGAGTTAATTGCATAGTTTTTATAATTGAAATTGGCTTCTGCTTCGGCAGTCGTTTTGTAGTAACCTATTTCTACTGAACGCTTTATTACGTTCGGAAAATATTCGGGTGTGATTATATAAGAAGTAATCCATTGAGTCAAAGGGCTAAGCAAGGATATAAATGCAGAAACGATAATACCCGAAATCAAACCTTGTTTGTAAGTCATATTTCCGTTGTAAAAATTTTTCTTTTTGTCTTTCAAAGCCAAAACCATAAACCAAATTGCGGGTATTGCAAAAAGATTGGTCAAGTAAAGATGATAGTCAATATATTTTCCGTGTAGTCCGCATAGTTTTTCCAAAAACATCCACAACAAGGACATTATTGTAAAATATATTGCCCACTTAATTTCTATTTTTATATTTTTCATAATCAGTTATTTATCGTTTATTTAAGCGGATTGTATCCATTTGCTTTATCCGTATTTCTCTTTTAAAAAATCAATGGTTGATTGCATCATTTCTTTTAAAACTTCCTGATTAATATCGGAAAGTTTTTTGACATAAATACAGCTTTTTCCCATCGTGTATTTTCCCAAGCCTTCGAGTAAATTGTCTTGTCCTTCACAACCACAATGAACATACAAAGAAATGGCTGCTTTTCGTGGCGAGAATCCCACTAATGGCCAATCGCCTTCTTGTCGGCTTCTTTCGGATTTGTAATGGTACTTGCCAAAACCGATAATAGAAGCGCCCCACATTTTGGGTTCGTAGCCTGTAAAATCCTGCATCACTTTCAATAGTTCAAAACTGTCTTTTTTCTTTTGTTCAGGGTTTGCAAAAGTGTTTATAAATTCAGTAACGTCTGCTCCGGTTTGTTTTGTTTTAATTTCTGCCATTTTTTAGGGTTTTGATTTCCAAATTTTGTCTGAAAATGGTAGATATTCGGGAAGTGCTGCCGAACCGTACCAAGTGAAAATATCGTAATCCAAAAGTTGGTTTTTTATCGCAAGGTCGGTTTGTAAAAGTTCTTTCGCCTCCTCAATACTTTGAATGTTGTTGAGAATAAAAATTCCTCTGTAATTGTTTTCATTCTTTCCTAATGGTCCCGCAACAATTAGTTTCTCTTCCTTAACCAATTTGTTTATATTGTCAAGATGACCTCTAAAACTTTCGTTAATCAGAGCTTTGTCGGTTGTTTTGTTCGTTCCTGTTTTGAGGATAACCAAAAAATAGCTTTTCATTCCGTAATCATCTCCCCCTAATTTTTCGCTCAATATTTTGTCGTAATTAGGATTTGCGACAGTCGTGTCTTTTGGGTTGTTTGATTGTCCAAAAGTCAAGTTTACGGTCAATATTGTTATAAGTAAAAATAAATTTTTCATTTCGTTGATATTTTGTTGGTGCGGTCAGTTGCCATTACACACAACGGTTTGGGTATTGCCGAAGGCGGGGATTTTTAGCACAAATGTTGATGCGGAGAACGAATGTTTGATTAACCACAAATGTGTCTGCGTAACAATGAACCGCCACTTTTGCCAAACCCGTGTGCCT
>JALOAG010000010.1 GCA_023228875.1 Bacteroidia bacterium
GTAAGTGTTGAAAAATAAGGCAACAGGTACATGGCTGTTGCCTGAGATTTTAATCCGCTGTAAGCAGCATAAATATTCTCCAGCATCCAGGGAGAGAAACCGACATAGCCAACCACCACCACATTGGCATAAGTGCAACCACCCGGAGGGTCTGAAGTCATCATTGCATTTACTACATCCCCGT
Source organism: Bacteroidia bacterium (assembly GCA_023228875.1). NCBI lineage: Bacteria > Pseudomonadati > Bacteroidota > Bacteroidia > Bacteroidia bacterium. The sequence goes on from JALOAG010000010.1 coordinate 185, forward strand.
CCGCCCTGCCCAGCAAATCTGCTGCTGCCATAAAGTACCCGGGGTAGGGCGAAGGGGAGTTAAAGTAATTCCACAAATTAATAATATACATGGGGTTTGCATTGTTTAAAAACTGTAAAAACAGGTTTCTGTCAGAAGCATAGAGATGCTCCAAAAATGTCGAAATCCCATTACTGCACAAATCATTTCCAAAACCCACCAAGCCTTTGTCTGAAACTATCATAGACACAAAGTCAGCATCGCTCATGTCGCTTATCACAGCATTCAACACATTAGAAGTTAACCCCAATATAATCCGGGGGTCAAGCTCATACAACACATTCATTGACTGGTTTGCAAGTTCCAGACCGGTAATCAACTCCATCTCACTACCTGCCCATGTATGCGCCTCCAACTCATCCACCGCAAAGTCTGCAAAGGTCTCTGCACTGTGTTGCGACACCAAAAAGTTCACCACATCCTCGCAGGGAACATTCTGCTCAATCAGTTTCTCCACATGCTTGTTGCCATACACAGCCACCACGTTGCCCTGCGCATCGCGCACATACCACGTCACCAAATGAGGCTGCTCCTCGTCTTCCACTGGCTTGGGCTTCACGATTTTTGCCAGCCTGTGTCCCCCCGCATCATACAAAAACTCCAGGTCGGGCTTCTCGCTCTCCTCTGTCCTTATCACTTTCCTTATTTTGCCGTAGGCATTCCACACAATCTTTGCAATCTCCTCCGCATCGTCCCTCACCAGGTTGCCCAACTCGTCATACCCGTAGTTATTGTTTACATTAATTGTCGCATGAGCCGTATCAAAAGCGCCCATATCGTCAATGTCATCTGCATAGTTACCACTGCTCACAGCATCGTTCACATGATACAGCCTGTTGCTGTGCAGCCCCTTGCCCGGGTCGCTCTTGTCAATCCAATCATACCTGTAGGTCATATCGTCCATGTCCGCCTCCGTTGCGCTGCCGTTGCGTTTCAGGGTCAGTATGTTGCCCATTCCGTCATAAGTAAAACTCTCTGCAAAAGGAGCAGGCGCAGCACTTCCGCTGCTTTCCCACTCGTTATCGCCCAGGTCTATATTAAAGAAACTCCTAGCCTCTGCCAGGCGGTTCAACTGGTCATACTTATATGCTCCTCCGCGCACAGACGGGGCAATGGTTCTGCCCGTGCTATAGCTTGCAACATCGGGAATGGTTGTAACCATCCAGCCAATATTTCCGTTCCACAAATCTTTGCGCGCATCGAGCAGCTTGCTGCCTGTCACATCTGCCAGAAAGTAATCTCCGGATGCCACTCCTCCAATATGCTCGTAATCTCCCACATAATACCCCAGGCTAAACCCAAACACATCCCGTGCTACAGAGCTTGTCGAAGTACCGTCATGCCCCACATCTCTGTCAGGCTCCAGCGTATTGCCGTTAACCCCTTTCAGCCAGCCATGAAGCGTATATACATAGTCCAGGCCCTGCACCCTCTCTTCCCCAAGCTCCATTCGTGCCAGAGGTCCGTGGTCATAGTAAAAATAACTTGCATCATTGTCCCAGTGCACACTGTCCCTGCTTGTATAAACTTCAATAATCCTGTTGTCGCTGTCATACCTGTACCAATGATGGTATTGGTCTGCCGCTCCGCTGTTGTAGTGAAACCTGTTCACATTTCCGCTCACCAAATCATAATCATACGTTATATGTTTTATATTCTGATTTATCCCTGCCAGTTCCGGTATCTCATGCACCAAATGGTCAACATTCCCATGAATATCGTAGCTGTAATGCGTAGCGTGGTTAAAAGTACCGCTGTTTCCGTCATACACCTCTTCATAAGTAACACTTGCCACCCTTTTGCGCAGGTTTTGCTGAATCAGCACACCGCTTTCCGCAAACTGTGCATCATAGTATGTTTGAGAAACCTGTATTCTTCCTCCCGCAACAATCCAGGAACTGAACAAAGCATCATCTAGTTTTCTGTTAATAATCAGTTCCTCCGGCAACGTGTTATTTGTAATTTCTCCCACCTCGCTTATTCTTCCAAGTTCGTCAAACAGTGTGTAGCTGTAGGCAGGAGTGGTGCAATTAAACTGTTTGGTGTTTTGAGAAACAGAAAGCCTGCCAAGCTTATCATACCAAAAACGAGAGGTAACAAAATCTGCCTCGTCCTCAATCAGCTTAACATACCCGTCTTCGCCAACTACTGCCAAATGGTTTCTGCCAATCACAAACATACTGTTCAAATCTTCCGTTGCTGCATCCATGTCTTTCTCCATCCAACCTGAACCAAAGTTTACGGTTTTAATCAACACTCCATTTGTTCCCACAACATAGCCCCTTGCCATATCATAAAACACAATTCGCTTAAAATCAACGGCTCCCAAAGTTCCGGGAGCAGTCATTCCTCCAAAGCTCGGAGAAGTTTGATAAATATCCTCTGTTTTAAACAAAGCTTTGTTATCGCCACATGCAAACACATATTCATTCTTAATCTCAACCCCGTTCAGTTGTTCGGAAGCCGTGTAAACACTGTACCAGATAGTTTCGCCCGGTTTTCTGCGCCACACTTTGTCATCTCCCGCCATCACAGCCATTCCATCCCTGCTCACAGATATATCTCTCCATTCGGAACTTGCCGTAGTGTTAAAACTCATCTGGCTTGCCCCAACCATATTCAACACTCCTTTTCGCGCATAGCTGTCAGTCCCGACAGCATACACCTCATCCGCTTTATTCGCCCACACGGAGTGTATATTCGGATAAACACTTCCTGTTGTCAAAGGCAGGTTTAGCACCCAGGTATTTCCGCCATTACTTGTGTGCAAATTCACCCCCACATCTCCTGCTGTCAGTCCTGCTGCTCCGTTCAAATGCACATTTCGCAATCCCTGGGGTAAGCCGACCGTCTTGTTCCAGCTCCCGGACTGTTTCATGCGTATTTCCCCCGCATGACCTCCAATAAGCACCTTGCCTGTACCAATGCCGTGTACTGCATACAGGTTTCCTGAAAAACCACCTGCTTGTTCTTTTTGCCAGGCATTCCCTGCATCAGAGGTTTTTAAAATAACCCCATTATTTCCTGCCACATAGTAAACAGCAGAAGAAGCAGCATAAACACCATTCAGTTGCTCAACACTCAGCCCATGGTTAGAAATAACGGCTTCATCGCCCGTCAGCACAATCAATGTCCCATTTACTCCTGCCACAATTCCTTCCCCCTCCTCAAACATGTCAACAGCCCTCAAACTCAATGAGGTTTGAGCAGGAACAGTAATCCATTCGGCAGCGTTGTTTTCACTCTTAATCAAAGTTCCGTTTTCCCCCACAGCATATAAAACGTCTGTTCCTGCAAGGGCTTTTACCTCATTCAGCCTCAAAGGATGAGTGTGGGTAGAAACATTAGACCAGGAAGAAACCCACTTATACAAAGTTCCGTTTTCTCCGCTGACAAATATCTTATCAGAGGCAAAAACAGAAAGGTAGTTCACATCTCCATCCCCTGCAACAGAGGCAGGAGTGCTTCCACTGCCGGGAGTACCGATAGAATTTGCAGGAGTACTGAAAAGAGTAGCAGGTTGGCTTGAGTTTTCCAGGACATACAAAGTTGTTCCGTCTGTTTTTAAATCAACATACTCATGCCCGCTTCCTGTTTCGTCAGAAGTACCCCAACTGCCACTATGAGACATTCTGATTAGTTTGCCTCCTGCGGTTATTGCCGCCCCCAGGGCCGTACTGTTAAAATAGATGTCAACAACAGGGTCATCGGTCAAACTTGCAACAAGTTCTGTTTGAGGAAGGGTTGCGGTTAAATCTGTTTTATAAACCTTTCCGTCTCCTTCAGCTTCTCCTGCCAAAAATACTTCTGAACTGCTGATAACCCACACAGAGCTAAGATTTATATCGGGCACTTGGAAAAAGGACATTCTTTCAAACCAATAGCTTTCAGTAAAATCAATCTTCGCAACAATACCCGCATTTCCGACAGCCACACCAAGCCCGTCAGTCTTGTTATAAATATGAAAAGAATTATACACCCCTGCAGCAGAAAGAGCAATCCAATCAAGCCCTCCGTTTGTTGTTTGCCAAAACTTGCCGTTTGCATCCAAAACAATACCTTTATCTGTATCTTTAAAATATAAGTTGTTAATATTCAACGTCATTCCACAGGCAATTTGCCACCAATTTTCACCCCCATCGGAAGTACGCATCAATGTTCCTTCTGTTCCTGCCGCAAAACCATCATTAGAGTTAATCATATAAACCCTTCGCACTTCCCCTGCGCGGGTTTTCTTGTGAATATTTGTTGTTGTCCAATTGCTTCCCCAGTTACCGGTACTATAAACCTTTGCATAGCCCGAAGAATCCGCACTTATATATCCGGCACTTGCATCTTTAAAGCTGATTGACAGTAAATTTTCGCTCCCTAATCCTGTTACAGTTGACCAGGTTTCTCCGCCATCGTCTGTTTTTCTGCAAAAACCACTTTCCCCAATCACAATTCCGTTATCTTCATCTTTAAAATAGAGAGAAGTCAGGTTAGCCGTAACCCCTTCAGTCCAAACAGGCATGATTTTCCAGTTTTGCCCTCCATCAATTGTTTTTAAGAAAAGCCCGTGATTTCCCACCGCAAAACCTTTATCGGTATCAATCATTTGCACTTTAAGCATGTCGTGCAATCTGATATCGGTCACTCTGTTCCAGTTATAACCACCGTCACTTGTCTTGTATATATAGGCATCGCTTCCAATATTGCCTACGAGAAAACCATTGTTTGCATCAGAATAATAAACATCTGCAACATTCATCCCCGAAGGGATACCTGCAGCATCTTCCAGATACCAAATATCCATTTTGTCATGATCCGGTACGCTTTGTCTGGTCAGCTGATTCAAACTGTTATACTCATACACGGTTTGCAGATTGTGCGTTGTAAATACAGTTCTTGTATTATTGGTTCTGTCTTCATTTACCTTTTCAAGTTGAGTTGGAGACGTTATTGGTCTGACACCTTCCGGTGGAACAGTTCTGACCAAATTGCCTGCTTGGTCATAATAATACAAAGTATAATGATAATCCATTAATGGCATTTTCACAGTAAAAGTTTCCGGTGTGGAAAAAGTGAAACAATGCCCGTAATAAGTAGTTCTGAACCTTAGTGTAGCTTCTTGTACACTTGCCATATACTTTATGTATGCACGGGTATAAGCCAATTGTATTTTGTTTGATTCACACGGGTCTGTAAACTCAAATGCAGGGACTTGGATTACATTTACAGGAGGGCTGCAAGGTCTGTATTTAAATTTAGTTCCGTAAGTTTGATGGTTATTTCTGGTCATCTTAATTTCTCTGTGAAAAGGGTAGTACAATTCCCCTTCTTCCAACTCAGACATAAGCCCGAAACTGCCAAAACCACCCAACATTGACACCTCTTCCTCTTCTTCGCAAAAATCTTCCACACTCGGAATATTAGGTAAGTTAGGGTTACTGCCGTATTTATTCACATAACTAAGATAACAGCTGCATTCAATTTCCGAATTCATTCCCGGGTCAGTTTTAAATTTATTTTTAAAATGCAAGTATTCCAACCAACAGTCAGGCTTTTGAGGGCATCCGGCATTCATGAATTCCTCTAAAGACATTGGAGGATTTGGAGGCGCGTCCCCATAACCAACTTCTACTTCATTCGTTAAAGGGTTGAAAACAGGTTGTTCCCTTAGATAGCGAGATTTTATATAGGTATAATAATTTAACAGGCATTCGCAATTTGCTTGCATTTCTGTGTGGGTAAAAGTGTAACTTCCTACATCATAATACTCTAACAAGAGAGACTTAACCAATTTGTCCCTTAATCCATTACGATAGGTTGTATCGCAGCAATCATTGCAACCTTCAGGATCTTCAATCAATTCTTTATTAAATGGAGGTCCTCCCTCCTGGGCTGTTCTGAATTCAGGTAATTTACAGCCTCCTGTAGTAGGTAAATTGACATACTCGCTAAGTGTCATAGGATTGCTTAGATTGTAAAAATTATATCCGGTGGGGTGTGGATTTGTTATAGAACTAATTACCAACCTTAAATATTTAATATACATTGCCAAACACTCGCAATCTATACCTGAAATATCTTCTATTTCTAAGGGGGCATTTGGATTTAAGCTATTGTAGCTGTTTACAAGCAATGCGTACTCCAAATACTCATCACACGCATCAGAATATTTGCAGGATAATGCAAGGAACTCGTACAGGCTCATAGGCTCTAATGTGTCATTATATGTCTCCAGATAGTAAGAATATTCCAACATACATTCACATTCTTGAGGTATGTATGATAAAACAAGCTTAAGCCCGAACGGATTATTTCCGAAGTAGTTTGAGTTAAACCTTCTTATGGTTTCTGTTAACTTTCTTTCATACGCATCTCCGTCTTCACAAAGAAGGTAATCTATTGCCGGAGGAATACCGGTTCCGTCACCGCCACCACCATCACAATTACCGCAACTCTTCATTTTTATACAGCTAATAAACCCACCTAATTGTTCACTATAATCATCGTTAAAGTTTGCAGTAATCTTAAAGTAAGATGTAGCTCCGCCTTCTCCTTCAGATAAGTCGGGTATAAGCTCTGAAAGTGAAATCAAATCATTTTCTAAATCATTAACCCCATCGTAATAAGGGTCTGACCTGTAAAGTTCAATTTTGCAAATATTAAGCACATCGCTTGTTGATATATCCTGAATCTCTAAATCAAGGCTTAACCGGTCTGAAGAGATAAGCAGGTTTTTTACAATCACCTTGTCACTGAATGAACCAAAGTAAGAATGTAAAACATCGCTAAAGCCATGTGTAATATCATAATCACTCTCATTTTTATTTTGTATAACTAAATTTAATACATTCCTGATGTCATCTTTAACTGTATATTCCGGTCTGTCACACAGGCTCAACGAAGGGGAAACGCAATTAAGAAAATCAAGTCTTCCGTATGTTTTATGAGCATGTATCCATAATGGTTTTAAAACATCTGCACCATCATCAATCCATGCCAAAATTCTAAAAGAGTTACTATGGGTTGGCTCCGGCTCAATAGTGATGACTTCAAAATAAACAATCTTATTTAAGTCGGCATGTGTAAAAGGCTGATTATCTATGTATTTATCATCATACGAATCAAAATAAATAAACTCATTTGGAGCATTTGAAAGAATTAATTCAAATTCGCCACTTCCATTATACCTCCAACCGGCATCGCCATAATTGTCAGGGAATAAATTGGGGGTTAAAAGTAACTCATAGTTGCTTTCTAAAACAACAATTGAGGCACTTTGAAGTTCATCATTATAAGTCAATGCACTCAATAGAGAAATTAAACTCTTTGAATAATCGGTCATTATACATCTGCTCGCAAATACGCAATCATCGAATTTAAAACAACTTCTCAGCACCACATTTAAAATATTCGTTGTTGTACTCAATTCGGCTTTAAACTGAGCAAAACCATTTGCAGGTGTCATTGCCATATCTGCCATATATTCAAAGTCAAACAGCTTTGTCACGTCTGCCCAATCATATCCAACAGGTAAATAAAGTGTTATTGGACAAGTAGTTATATCGGAAGTGTTATTAATATCCCTGAAAAAGATTCGAAGCACATGCAGGCTGTCAACACTATGTTCAACTATCCATTCCATTTCATGTTCAAAATCCCCGTCACCTATTCCACTAATGCCCTTTATTATTTCAGAATACAATTGCTTAGAAAAGTATTGGCTATTAATCAGGCTATGGTCTGTCAGGTGATTTTCATCACTGACCGTATTAATTATTAATTCGGAAAGCTGGACATCAAACTGGCATTTTCCGGTCATTTCAATCATGCTGTATGCAGCCAATTCTTCATCAATATCTATTGGAGAGGTCTCTCCCAGGTTAAATCTTCTTTCTTTTGTAATATAATATTTCCATCTGTCATGAGAGCATACCTTACCATCAGATTCGAAAAGACTATAAGCATATGAATCCAGTCTGAAAAGTTTGTAAGCAGGAGGGTTGTAATGATCTACACCAATGCAAAGGTTAACACCGGTATTACATTCCCCTTCAAGGATTGCTTTGTCTGCCTGACGTTTAATTAATACTTGTTTTATGGAGTTGTATAAACTTTTATACTTGTTCCACATCAAATTATTTTCTTCAGTAGTCCCTTCGCCAAACCCTATACAGCTGCCGGGGAAAATTACACCATGGTATCCGGGGCAATTTATGCCGATTGATGCAACTTCTTTAACGCTAAATCCTGTCTCATCATAAGAAGCAAGCAGTTGCTTCATCATATCCTTTAAATCGGTATTGTAGTGTGTAAAAAAAGGGTCTTTATCAACCAGTGCATCTTCATCTGTATCAGAAATATATCCATTTATGACTGCTTCACTATATGTCTCGACATTCATAAAGGCTCTGTCAAACTCTTCACTACTTATTATTTGTTCCCCAACCTTCTCTTTTACATTGCTTAAGCACCATTCATAATAGCAATATTCCGGATGATGCCGCACAAGTGAATATGCCCAGGAAGGCTGCCAGAACTGCACAAAATCCTTGATGCTCCGCAAGTTTTCCGGATAACTGTAAACAACGCCATTCTCTTCAAAAGTTGAATGAGATAAAGGGTAGTAAACTCCTTCAGTTTGGGTTAATTTAATTTTAGATCGTGTTTTTAAATCTTTGTTGTAAAAACCAATATTGTTTTCTAGTTTAGGTCTTCTCCAAAAAGCTGCATCTTCATTTGTATAAGCCAAACCTCCATCCGACAATTTGTTTAATGGATTAAAGATAGACAGGGGATAATGAAATACATCAGTATTTCCATTTATAGTGTCCTGCCATTCCGCATATTGACCTCCCGGGCTCATATCCATTAACATTAAATGACGAAACTGTTCACACAAACTAATTTCTTGACAAGGTTCTATACATTTTTCATAAAGGTAGTACCAATCCTCCTCAGTACCTTTCAGGTTGTTTATAAACTGGTCTAATGTTCCTAATTCTTCTGTACAGTCATCACAAGTAAACTCGCAATCCTCCCCCGATAAAACAGTATATTCTTCCTCTAAATACACAGACAGGGGTGTAACACAGCCCCATTCATTCACTGTGTCGAGATAAGCCTCGAGATAAAAATCGAATGCTTCTCTATTAATTACAAGGCTTTTTGAGAGTTGATAATTTCCAATTGGCAACAGCCTTACAACAGGCTCCCAAAATGAATAGATTACACCGCTACAGCCAAATTCTTCATCAATTGTCCCAATTGTGGCAATTTCGCTGAATATCTCCTCACCGCACTCATCTCTGAGTACTATTTCTATGTCATAAATACATTTAAAGCATATTAAAGGCAAACATTCGTCAAGAAAAGGTCCCGCATTAATTGAGTAGTCAAATTCATAGTCTCCCTCTGTAGAAACTAAAAAATGAGTATTGAAATCAATTCTGTCTCCTTCAATATTTGGAACATTCACTAAGCTGATTCCATTTATATCTCTGGCAAACAGGTCAACTTCGAGTTCTTCTGCAACTCCGGGCATGGAAGGAAGAGCAGACACATTTTCGGGGTTTGTACTACTTAATGCTGTCGCAATGACCCTGCCGCTTAAATCAAGGTATGAGATGCTGATTTGACCATTGGGGTCTTTTATTACATTTTTTTTGTAATGATGGGCGTATCCTACCTCTGACCCAAATAATCTATCTAATTCCTCTTGCATCGGCTTGCCATAAAAATAAAAAGTTTCATGACCACTTTCAAGTTTATGATTTAATCCAACCCCGGAAGACCTTCTAATCCTGCCTGTTTCGTCAGGGGTATATTCAATTTGTGTAAATGGATAATTAAAGGCATCTGGCAAAAATGCATGGTACTCATTTTTGACAGGATTATTTGAAGAATAATACCTTGATGAGCCACCGGTATTTTTCATCCCTTCAATTTCCGGTGTACATGCAGATGCGTCAGTATCGAAGTCTAACCATGTATATTTTTCATCAGATAAATTCCTGCTGAAATTAGGGAAATAAGAAAAAGATTTCTTTCCTGTTGGGGCAGGGAGAGTTTGCACAGCCTCTCTTCCATAAAAGTCATAAATTGTCTCTTGAACAACTGCTTGCTCGTCTGAACTTATGACAGTTACTAATTGCCTGCTCCTAAAAGTCCCGTCATAATATGTAATTAATTCTTTCTTTTTACCTTCTTCTGCAAAGCTTGCATTATACTGCCAGTTCAAATTTTCTTCATGACCATTAATATAATAATAAGTACTGCAAGAAGTGCTTATTTCTGAAGGGTCAACACCTTCTTCATCAACGTTCCAAGCTCCAAAAATATAATATTCAGAATCGTCTTTATGTCTCCCCACCCCTCTGACTCTATATATAAAATAACCTCTGTCAAAGACCAATTGAACCTTATAATATAATTCCTTTGTTGTGATTCTGGTACTGTTGTTTTTGAAATTCCACTCAATAAGATTTGCAGGAATTGGAGTAGATAGGTTTTCGCCATAATCATCTACGTAAGTCCACTCCAACTCGTAATCCTCCGCTCCATTAAGCATATCCCAGGTTATTTCAAGTTCTGCTTCGTCATCTGTATTTATATAGGAGTGTGAAGGACAAATTTGAGTTGCGTGGTTAAAGTCAAAATATCTTTCAATCTGCAAACCATAATGAATTGTCATATTGTCTTCAGGGTCAGATACGCTGGATAAAGTAACCATATCTGTTATAGACACAACTGTTATATTTATTCTATGAATATCAGGGAGAAGAAATGTCGATTTATCAATGTAGGGAATAACTCCGCTGCTTGGGTCATATTTGATTTCCAGTTCAATATTTTTACTTGATGCACTTTGGTTTATATCGTTGTAATTGACAGTCAGCTCTATTTTATAATGATACGAATTCTGAATGAAAATGCCGGATTTATGATTTATATCCAGTCTTACAAATCCTGTCACCTTTTTATTGGCAAATCCATTTGTTGCAGGGTTTAAACCATATTTATCATCTACAACAAATGCAGGGCCACTTGCACTGGGAACTATCGCAGCCCCTCCCAGTGAATTTACAATATTTATGTTATGGGCAAACAAATTGCCATTCATTAGAATTATTAAACCTAATAGTAAAAAGGGGGTTAGCAAGTTACTTCTGTAAATATTATTTTTCATAGTCTTTGTTCTTAATAATTATTAATTACTTTATACTCATTGTAGCGATTCGTTTTAATTAAGTTTCCTTGTTTATCTTTTCTGAAAACTTTCATATCCGTAACAATTTGCTTAACTTCTTTTCTTTTTTCGGGTAGTGTATATTTAATTTCTATTTTAGGTCTAACCCCTTTAAATTTTGTGTCAATAAAGTCAGATGGCTTCTTGTAAAATAAAGTAATCTTTGAAAGTAGATAATTCTTGTTATTAAATTCAATTTCTATTTGCTTTAAGTCACCATTATTAAAATTCAAAATCAAGTTGCTGTTCCTGTTTTTATTTTGAATTGTTGAAGAACTTACCGGATATTTAAGGTTTAAGAACGTAATTTCTTCTTTATTTCCGGAAGGGCTGACTATAAGTGTTTTATGAACAGTATCTATCACTATGAATCTTTCGCTATCTCTAAAAACAACTTGTCCATTATAAGAAATAAATTCTTCGTTTTTGAATTTCTTTTGAAACCCGGAATCACAGTAACGAACAAGAGAATCATTCTCATGATTATAATAATTTGACACATATTTAAGTTCGTAACACTTAATTTTCGAATAGGCGTTTTTAATCCTGTTCAAGACATTATCACATTCAAAAGTTGATAACTCCTCATTTTGTTTATTCCCTTTATAAGTTGTAGAGGAAAAAAACACGAAAGATAATATGACTGTCCAATATAATCTCATGTTGTATTTAATCTGCTTTAATGGTGCTGTTTCTACTTTCCTTTATTGTCATAATTCCTCTTTCGGTTTCCTTCTTAACTCTTATCAACCTGCCTTCTTGGTCATATTCATATAAGGTTGCATAGTTGTTTTCGTCAAGTACTGCCACCAGTCTCAATGTTAAAGGGTCATAAACATATGCCACCATACTGCCATCAGTCGGATGTACTCTAATATCATCAAACAACATATCTGCTCCATCGGTTTCTAAGCTGATAATTATTTTATCTGCATCAGAAGGTATAGTAAATTCAAAGTATATTCTTTGCCAACCCTCTATGATTTTTCCGGTAGGGTAGCATTTTATTGCAGTATATGTACCGGTGCCATCAAAGTTTATTTTTATATATCCGTCTTCATATGTTTTAACTGTTGGACCGGCTCCTATTTCCTTAACCCAACCACTCACTATATATGTTTTATCGGGAGTTGGTCTAAACGACTCTATGCAGCTTTCACAGGGTATGCTGACAGAGCCACAAAATGAAGGAGCTTCGTATGTGTTTGAATAAGTGCAGGTTTTGGAGGATAACATTGAAAATATGGATTCGTATAGGGATGCTTTTACTTCTATATTACCTCCCATAGACCAGATATTATCTATTTCAAAGTTCTCTACTGTAGAGAAAGGAGCATATTTTATAAAAGTATATCCGCCTGCTTGTACAACAAGCATCCCTTTTGAATATGCATTTGACAACGTAACCGTTCCGCTTATACTGTGAAAGTTATTATTTGAGTTACACGAACCGGGTGTAATTGATATGTCTGTAATAGCGCACAGGGTAGGGGCAGAAGTGCAATTATCCGATAATTGACTTAATGTATCCATGCAGCCGGAAACAGTTGTCATGATAACGGTGTATTCTCCCTCTTCATCTACTTCAATACTCCTCCCAAAATTTTTGTCAACTATGCCGGGTCCCTTCCACCAATAGTTATCAAACCCACTGCTTATAGTAATTGTTTGTGAACCTGAATTACATTCTGACATTGAAATAGAAGGACCTTCGCATCCACAATAAACATAAGCGTAGCCATAATGCCCACCCCAAGAACAATCACTGGCAGTAAATTTAACTGTTACTTCCTCCCCAATATATCGACTAAGAGGAATTATTACTTGTTCCCACTTTTTATAATAAATACTACTGCCTACTTGTTTTTGAATAAAGCTTCCTTGAAATGTGGGGTTTTCGGCATTTGCAATAACTTTATAGTATGTGCATTGAATAGTATCGCCATTTGAATCATATAATCCATAATCAAAATAAGGTTTTGATTCATCCGGATGTTCATTGCCGGGATCTTGTAATACCACAGCAAACCAAAATTTAAAATAAGGCATTTCTTCGTCCACAATAAATGTGCGCTGAAGCCTGGCTGCATCTCCTCCCCACGTTGTATTTTCCAGCCTTACAACTTGGTCGCAGCCTTCACAAAGTTGTTGGAGTTTTTCTCCTATTATAGGGTCATTTCCCTGTGAAGTAATTAATTCAATGTGACTTGTGCTGGGAGTGACAGGGGTGATAAATCCATGCCCTATTTCACCTAAATCAGATGCTACTCCTTCATAAGCTACCCATTCCTCAAATTCATCGGGTGATGAGTTTGAAAAATCAAAATTAATGCAATCATTTGTCCCGGTAACAACAAGGGGAGGTGGTGGTGAATATAACGAGGATAATGAGCTGAATCTTTCCACTTCTTCTTCAATATTCAGAATAAAAACTTCGGTTCTTTTTTCATATAAATCTGCCCTCTCTTTCAACCAGGTTTCAGCCGCATTTATGCTTGGTTTTGTTGGACTATGAATCCAGTTGAAAAAATACTGTTTGTCTGAACTAAAGTCTTTGGAATGGAAAAATAAAAAGGCTTTAATCTGCTTTTCTCCAAATTGGTTTTTGTTTACAATTTCTTTCAACTTGTTTTTCGGTCCTTTTTCCATCCACAATTTTTCATATTCAAAACACTTTATTTCCGGCTTTTCATCATGTGCATACCCTATAGATATTAAACCAATCAATACAAACAAGAACAGTCCCGTTTTGATTTTAATGTAATTATTCATTTCTTTAAAAATATTATAGTTGTAATAATTATTCACATTCTTCTAAGTTTTTCTCAAGAAATATTTGCGATTCCGAGATTTCAACTTTGATGCTTTTTTTACCGGTATGTCCTTCGTTTTCGAGTTTTTCGGCTCCTGTTGATTTAAATGAAAAATGGTCTTTTTCACAATTAAAAAAGTTATAATCTTCAAAATCATCGAATCCAATTTCCCTGAACATTGCATTGCCGGCTACCGCCTTTGTAAGGCTATGATTAAAACCATATAATGCAGAAGAATATCTATACAACGCATCACGACTTTCCAGTTGCTCTCCGTAAGGGCTCGTTTCTGTTACCTCAGAAACCCATGTCCAATTAGTTTGCACTTCTTCCCATTTGTTTTCCAGAATATTCCAATAAGGTGTGAAAGATGAATACAAGCCATCTTTTCTTATATTTGTGTTATTGTTCTCAAAAGTATGGTCTCTATCAGACAAGAACACAAAAGACTTGAATGGACGCCATATTCCTTTTAAACCAATTGCATAATCATTTGATGATTGTTTTATAAACTGAGTGCTATTCTCAAAGCATCCACAATAGGTTTTCCAACCCTCTTTATATACTTGAACACTTGCATCTACAACTTTTGCATACTTATTTGCTTTGATATTGTGCAGAGGATTCTCGTAGGAAACTATATGCCCTATTCCATTTGAGAGTAAATTTCTATATCCGGACCTAATTACCTTAATTGTAAGACCAGATGTATTTGGTCTGTATTTTTCTCCCAATAGATTAATAACCGTAATTTCATTTCCGGAAACATCTTTAACCCATCCCCTGATATTATCAGATACTATTTCATCGCCCGGAAAGTATAAGCTTTGAGCATTATTAATACTTGCTTTACCATTGTTATCAAAAGAAACACCACTAACCTCAAGACCTATATTTTTATATGCCCCTCCCATGCCCTCATAATACCAATGAGCAGGAAGATTTAATGAATATATGTAGTCATTAAATTCATTCAAGGTTTTAGTAAGCATTACTAAACCTGTTTCAGAGTCATAGGCTAAATTGGATGTTGCTAGAGATGACCCCAAATCATAAGCAACAGTTTCTTCTAAAATTCCATACCGTGAAATTACTTTTGTAATTGTAGCTGATCTGAATTTAGTTTCATCTCTTGTTATACTTGGAAAACCAGATGGTATTGGTATCGGTATTGGTCCAAGTGGTACTGCTGCTACATTAAGTTGAATTCCTCCATTTAACGATTCGCTGTTAGATTCTCTAAAATCAACAGCAATATCATACTCTACCCCAATTTCTGCGCTTTCATTTATTTCTCCATTAGGGTATATTACCGTTGCGATATTATTTAAACGAAACGACTGTTTGTCGTATGGAAGTGACTGGTATTTATATTCCACTCCGGAAATTGGTTTTGAAGCATCTTCGGCATATACCCATTGTGATTTTGGTTTTCCGTGCATATCATTTAATTCAATTGAAAAACCTTGTACTGCCGTTACTTGACTTCTTTGCTTGTTATTGAACAATGCTGTTAAACTTAAATCAAACTTAGTTCTTCCCTCTTTTGCATTTATAGTTGTGTGTTCAACAATCGTGGGATAATCTTTTGCAGTATAAAATTCATGAACTGTAAATCCGGTTGCGTGTCTTTTTACATTTTCGTGTCCAATATTTTTAACTGTAACTTTTCTATACCCAATTGATGGAGTTGGAAAAAAACTTTCACAGAGCGGATATTCCATATATTCTTTATCATCCGGAACCAAGAGCTTTTCTTTTTTATCCCCCATAAATAATGGTTGATGCCAAGTGTTTTCTTCACTTCCAATCATGGGTTCATATGATGCAACTCCTGACGAAATAACTTCGCCTGTTTTCTCATCAGTAGTTGTGTAATCGAATGTCTGACCATAGTTTTTAGTTTGGGCATCTCCGGAGACCATATTTTGCCATTCGTCACTTATAACTATTTTTTTTACTCTACTTCCCCCTCCAAGTTGTTTTCTTAATGGGTTTGTCAGCCTTATTTTTGACTCTTTTAAACTAATATGTTTTCCATAACCTTTATTCATGCATGAGATATTTGGACCTTGAATAAATTCTATTATGCTGAGTAAGAAAGATGTGTTAGCCACAGCCTTATATACTTGCATATATCCCGGGTCGTCTAGGGCGGGAACATTATATACCTCGCTTGGCATACGTAACCTGCCAAAACTCCAGGCAGTTTTTGAAATGGGGTTTACTGTAAGTATTTGATTAATATCCCCAATGGGAGTCCTCTTAAGTTTAATCCAAGCATAGCTATAGTCTGTGGCATTATCATCTTTGAATACGCTAAAACTTTCGTACTCTGCATAACCGGATACAAATTCATAATTACTTCCATTTGTAATAGCAACTTTAAATCTAAAATGAATGTACTCCATCTCGCTCAAATACTGATGTTTAAATACTTTATTTGCCTCTTCTTCAGTAGTTGCTCCGGAAATGTCTTTAGCCAATTTAATGACTAAATATTCTCTCTGTTTATTGAGTGGAAAGGGACTGATTAATCTTGCTCTATGATTGTCTCCTAGTATTTTATTTACTTTTTCCGGCTCTTCTTCATCATTTAAAATGTCTATTATTTCATCATCCATTACAGCTTCTATTGAATACATCATTGAAGCTCTTTTATTCTGAACGTGTGAATAATCATCTGATTCGTACTCAACTTCTATTATTCCCCCTGAAGGTAAAAATATCTTTTTTAAATTCCATACTGATGCATATTCATCTGTACTTTCTTTATCTTGGGTTACAAAAGGAAAATCTGTGTTATTAAGTTCTCCGTCTGCTATTTTATTTGGTTTGTAAGTTCCCCACCTATCGGTACATTTTGCGCAATAAGACGGGTTGTTGTTAGCAATATTTTGCCCATAATCAAATTTGTATGCACTAAACTTTGCTCTTTTCGATTTGCCATATGTAAAATACACTTTTTTTAGAGTCAGCTTGCCTTTATTTTCATTGATATTTATAGCATCAATAACTTCACTTTCGCCTGAATTGTTAGGTACATTTGGACATAATGAGTAATCATATTCGAAATGAACTTCTTTAATAGGAATAGCATTTATTGGATCTGCTTCATATTCCGGCTTAGAATAAAGACTTATTTTTCTCAATAAATGCATCGATTCTCCTTTCATCAAATGACCATTTTTGCCTTTTACTCCATGCCCATCCTTTCTTTCTTCTGTATGAAATATTGCAATTGTGTTTTTGCTTACTATTTTCTCAACATACCATATTTCTTTTTGACCATAGACATAGTTCGCTTGATCATCTAATGATGTATATTTTAAACCAGGATTATAGTTTGCCTGATATGATTCAAATGGAGTTCTCCATTTAAACGCAAAAGGTAGTTTTTTATATTCAAATAAAGTGTAATTGCCAAGATCTCCCTCACTTGGTCCTCTTTCTCCATCAATGTCAACATAATCCGAAGACAAGATAGCAGTTAATAAAAAAGAATGAGCATAAGCACCTGTAACTTGGGAATTATAGCTATTATTAACCCCTTTTCTGTTATTAACAGAATTATCTACGTTTTCATATCTTACATACCCATTTCTTCTATCAACTTTGGTTGCCATTACATCAGTCTTATCAATACCGACAGCGAAACTTGCTTCTTCCTGCATTATATTATAAGCAGGAAGACCAAAAACATATCTTGAACCATCATTTTTTAAAATTGAAATTTCGCCTGGATGATGTCCCGGTGCCGGGTAGGAAATATTTGAATAGTCCTTAACACCATAATACTTTGCTTCATCTCTATTCAACACAATCATGTTTTGAGACCTGCTGGTTCGTTTTTCCCGGCTTAAATAATTTTTATCAATATTGTAAATGCTGCCAGATTTATCAGATAGTCCTGGTACTATCAGGTAGTTAAATTTATCTACTGCATTAATGTTAAAAGATACTGCTTTATTCGTTTGTAAATTTGCAATATGATTTAAATCTGTATCAACTGACAATTCCCCTACTTGCTTAAAATAATAGGACTCATATTTAGGATTATTCAGCCCATTAGCATTATTAAAATGCAAAGGTTGTCTAAGGAGATTATGTTCAAGCCAGCTGCCTGAATTTGAAGTAGAATACCCTAAGTCTATATCAATACCTGCTTTTAATAGTGATGTGCTTCCAACTTCAAAACCTCCACTAAAAGAGCCGCCATACATAACAACAGTCGGGTCAGATACATATCCTATGTCGGAACGAAACGCTCTGAAAGTACCTCCTATACCATGCGCGCTAACACTAAACAAATCATATGTTAATGAAGTTTGCGGTAAAGCAGAAGTATTCAAATTAAAAGCAACTTCTTTTTCCCTATTAAAATCTAATACCCCTTCTGTTTCATAATTATTTTCTTTAATTCCTTTATCTAAATTAAAATATCCATAGGCTTTCTGACTCAATTTATTTTCGCCAAACAATGAATGAGTAGTTATATAGCCTGTTGCATCAAAACTAGGTTCTAATCCAAACAATTCGGCAGCAGTCTTGATTGAGTATGTTAATGATACATTCTTCATAGGCATGTCAAAACTTGGTGTATAAGAATTTAAACCTGCATATATTCTTCTTCCTGTTTTTCCGGATACCGGCTTATTTAGAATACTGCTAGACGAAGATGCGCTTAGGCTAGACTGCCTAAGCCCCTCTCTTGAGTTAAATGAAGTATTAAATTTCAAGCCCCCTTTAATTGGGATATTGGAAGATTTTTCGCCAAAAATTTCACTACTTAACCCTAATGAAGGAGATAAGGTTAGTCCATCTTGACCTGACTTTATCCCAAGCCCTGCCGTTAAATATGGCTTGTTTTTATCGCTTAATGATAACGATGGAGTAATCGTGGTTTCTAAAGAAAACCCTTTGTAATTATTATATACAAAACCAATTCCTGCACTTGCTTCGATAGATCCTCCAGGTACTTTTAATGACCCAAATAATTCCCCTCCGACTCCCAGCTGAATTCCTACAGTAGTATTAGGTTTCATATTAAATTCTTTTGTTATTATATCTCCTTTATCCCCATCAAATTCATCAGGAAGACCTCTCATGTTGCGATTTATAACTCCTGGGTTTAAATTCCACCCTAATCCAACCCAGCTTGCTTCTTGATCCATTGTTGTCCCTGAGTTATATACTAAATTTAAAGGATAGCCATCAACCTCAAGTAAAGGTAAACTGTACGAAAAATCTCCTGAAAAGGGATCTACCATATCTGTGATTCCAATAGGTTGAAATCCTTGTACTTCCGGCTGTGATGGTCCATCAGTTAATGCCAGTGCCTGAAGTGGTATAAGAATATCAAACAAGATTACTATGAGTAATAAACTTGCAATTCTTTTTTTACTTTCACTTTTTGAATATTTTACTGCCATATTACATTTCATTTTTAGTTTAATTATATGTGAAAACTCATGTTTATTCTTCCTATTCCAAAAAGCTCATCATTAATCTCTATGATACACTCTTCGGAAATATTTGATTGGTTATTGATTTCTGACACAGGAAATCCAACAAGAAATTTCAAATATGGCATTTGTGGAAAGTACCCTTCAAAATGAAATAACTCACAATTAACTTTGCTTTTCTTTGACTTTAAGAAAATATTGTTATTGAACTTGAAGTTAAAATAACGCATCTTTTCAGTATTTGAAATCATTGTTTCATTACTGCCTATAGAATTCCACGGGTTTTTACCTTCTACCGTCTCAAACTTTAATTCGAAATATTTCAACTCTTCATATTCTGATAAAACAAGGGCTCTTTCCGCAATTGGTAATTCTAATATTCCTGACCTTATTGCCATTTCTTCTGCAGTAAGGTGCTTTGCCGTTACCCTAATATTACCAATAACCTTCTCTTTGAATACTTTATCTCCATACAAATCAAATTTAAAATTAGATTTATTTTGGTTCATGTCATTTGCTATCACATTTCTCAGCCTTTCTTTTGCTTTTCTTAAATCCTTTTGGGAATTAATTTCTAACTTAGCATTACATGAAATAACCAAGCAAAAGATTGTAAAAAACATAATTATGTTTACGACTTTGATTTTATCTGCCATTGTATTTTTTATTTATAAAGGTGATTACACTTTCGGTTAAATCTTTGATTTCGTCTCCATACAATAGCAAGCCATCATTAAGTGAATATACATATGTATAACCATTTTCTCTTGCAAACTCTTGTAAATATTGATTTGACTGAATTCTGATTTTATTGGAAAAATCTTCTTGCAGTTCTTTTTTTAAGTTATCGAATTTAAGGATTTGCTCTGCATAGTATTGTTTTTTGAGCATTACTTCTTCGTTATTGAGACCAAAATAAGACTCTTCATTTTTTGAAAGTATATACTGGATTTGATTTTTCAAACTATCTAAATTTCTGGAATGTACCATTAAAGTTTCTTTTAGAGCAGACTCTAATTCGGAACGATATTCAAATTGTTCGAAAACCTTTTGAGGATTTATGAATCCGGTTTTTTCTTGATTTTTAATCACGTACCATGCTAATATAGATACTGCTATCAAATTAATTAAAACAGCGGTTAATATGATTGTTCTATTATTCATTTAATCCCGATTAGTTTATTTCAAATACGAAATACTTTTTTCTGTTTTTATTTAACTGAATTTCAATTGTATAGACTCCGGGTACTGAAAAGTACGCTTTTGATAAAAGTATGTAATATTTGTTTTTTTTGCTTGAGTCTGAATTAATTGTGTTGTCTGAACTTTCGCTATCACTATTCAAAGTAGAATCCGGATTAATGTTGTAAGCAATCACAGGAATAATATTCCTGTTTTTATCGTAAACAAATAATACTTCGTTTATGTCTTTTCCCGTCTCCATATATATGAAAAACAATGTGTCCTCAAAGTTCGTTTTTAATGCTCCTCCTGTCGGTTTGTCTTGAAAAGCAATATATTTAAAGGATTTTGGCACTTCTTTTTCCTCTTTAAGTTTAAGTTCCCATACTTCAGAAGTTGCAATGTATATGTTTCCGTACCACGCCTCCACTTGCCAGACGTAGTCTTTTTCGTATTCCAGTTCTTCAATATCGAGAGGATAGAACAGGGTTGGTCTTTCAACATAGCGGTCTTGAACAATGGGTCTGTTTCTCCTGATTGCGTCTATATTACTTTGCCCTTCTCTCTTTTCGGTTAGAGTATATACGTATCTAAGTTCCAACATGCCTCCTATGGGCATTGGAGGAATCCATGTAAACATGGGTCTTTTTTCTTCAATTTCAGACTTATCAAAGGGTGATGCCAACAGCAAAGGGGTGGGCAGTTCAACTTTAACATCCCTGCACAGGTTGGGTTCTAAAAATATTGCATCCGACCCTGCTCCGTCACAATCGGGTGTTAAACATTGAAACTTTAAGCAGACAATGTATTCGCCCGCAGGGAATTTACCTATGGCACTGACCAGATTTCCATAATCCGCCAAACTATAGTTTATCCTTTGAGTTTGGGTAGTCAGTGAGTTAAAACTATTCATCCCCTTGTTTATCAACAAGGCATCACTCTCTAAATCTGCAATCAGTTGATGGTTTTTGGTTGAAATTTGGGCAAATACTTTAACTCTGAAACTTTTTTCTTTCATGCTTATCACATCCATCTCCCAGCTATGTTCAGGAGTAAAGTGAAAAGGATTGATTGGACGTAAATTTACCTGGATTTGTGCCGTTGAGTTCATGGAAAAAAACAGGGCAAAAAGCAGTGTTGCTAAAAATAGACAATAATGTCGTCTGTATATTGATTTTATTGACATCATAATGCAATTATTTATTGTGTTTTATGTTTTTTGCGTTTGAAAATTTGAGTCCCTTTGTTGTATTTCGATGTAATTTCGCTTTTCGTCTACAAATCACAAATATTTATTTCATATTTGCAAGTGCCTAATTGCCCCCGGTTATTCGTAATGAGAAAATAATGTTAATTCAATATAAAATAATTTTACTCTGCTCTCTTGTTTTATGCACATTTTGTGCAAATGCACAAGTCGATACGATGCGCTATACTTCAAATGACAGCATTTTGAAATTAAATTCAGACTCGTCAAATTTAAAAATTGACACAATAGAAAAAATGGACAAAAGTATCGGTAAAGCCGATAAAAGAAATTTGAATTTCGATTTTAAAAATCCAAAAACCAAGTATTCAAACAACTTTAATAAATCATTTTTACTCAGCGGAAACCTCACAATTGAAACTTTTGGAGCGAATGCCCAAAACCCGCTGGCTATGAATGAGTTGCTGTACACCCGTGTCTGGATGAGTCCGAGGCTTACCATATTGGGGTTGCCATTTACTACAGATATTTACTTCACAACTGAAAGCAACTCCCTTTACAATTCAAACTCTTTCAGCTTGAATTTTGATGCGGCAACTTTCAGAAGACAATTGCTGGACGGTTTGATGAAAGAAATAAATGAGCGAAAAAAAATTGACAGGATGAGAGAGCGTGACTTTAACCTGAAAGAGAAACAAGAGGCGGAAATAAAGGAAAAGCTAGATAAAATTACCGACCAGCTTGCTAAATTAGAAAAAGAATTGGAAGACCTTGAAGCACAGCAAAATAGAGGCTTTGACCCCAATATTAATTTACCGACAGATTCCCTGAACGCTGAATTGGCAAACAGAAAAGACAGTTTAAATACAAAAAACCATTCGGATTCAATCAGGCAAAGATATGAGAAGCTGAAGGCGCAAAAAGCTAAATTGGAAAGTGACAGAGATAAGATAGAAGAAAAAATACAGGCAATTAAAAAAAAGAAAGAGGAAATTGATGCTTTGAGGCGGGCAGACTCTAGCTTTGTCAATCTGAACCAAGATGAGTTAAGCAAAAAAAGTAATCTCAAATCAATTTCGGGTGCTTATGATTCAAAATTCAGGAAGATTTTAGGGTTTGCGAGTGGTTTTGACAAGTTTAATGTCGGTGTTGTTTATCCTGCACATTCGGATTTTACGGTAGTCGGAACACCTGTCAGGGGAGCTGATATTGCATGGAGTTCAGACAGGTTTTTCATTAATGTGTCTGCCGGAAAAGCTGCTGCAAATGATTTCAGGTTTTTCTCTACCGAAAGACCCGATTTTGACAGGAATTTTTATGCTGTTACAGCAGGAATAGGCAATAAAGATAAAAGTCATTTCTATTATTCACGTTCTTATTTTGATGGCCCCTTGGGCATTAATGACAGGCAGAGAATAAATAATTCGGTTAATTCCGCAGGTGCGAAAGGTATTTTTTACAAATATAAAATTACACTTAGTGGAGAAATAGCTCAAAGTAATTTCAGCGCACAAAATTCAGCAATTGAGGAAACCTTTAGCGGTAATTCCACGGACACATTTAACAGGATTGAACCTGCATATAAGCTAAGTAATCTCAATACGGCATTTTGGGTGGAGGGTAAATACAAACTGCTGGAAAACCTGGAGATTCAAGGAAAAGTTCAAAGAGTAAACCCCGGGTTTAAATCAGTGGGAAATCCTTTTATGAGGGTGGGCTTTTTTGAAAGGGATTTTTCTTTGAAAGGGAATTTTCTGAAAAACAAGATTACCTCCCAAATTTTCTATAAAATGAACAGTGACAACCTGGCTAACGAGAACAGCTCTACAAACAAGATGAGTGGATATGGAATCATGTTACAGACTAATTTGAATAAAAAATATCCTAATATTTCGGTTTATCACTCTCCTTATCAGCACGGCAACAATCATCCTGATTCTTTGTTGAGGTCATTTAATCAATTTTCAATTACCAACCTTACTCTTACCTATTCAAAAAAAATCAAGAAAGTATTTTTGGTAACATCAACTTCTTTTTCTCAATCTGTTATGTCTCTTGATAATTTAGGAAAAACGGGTATGCGTTCAGTGATATTAAACTCAAGTGCAACATTTGCAAAAGGACTTCAAACAATGTTCGTATGGCAATCAAATACAACCAATCCCGGCATTGATACGCTAAACGCTAATTTAGTTTCGCTTACCGTGTCTCAAAACATAAATCCAAGGTTTACCGCAGGCGTTGAGTCGCATTTAACCTGGTTTAAAAACGAAGCAGAGAAAAATGGCGGAAAAATCATGCTGATGTATAAACCTTCAAAAAAACTGTCTTTTTCTCTCGTGGGTGGCTACGATTACATTGATAAACTGTGGGGCTTTGAAAAGAAAAATGTGGTTAGCGGAAGAGTGAGAATTAATGTGTTTTGGTGATGAAGAATGCGAAACAACTAATTCTCTTGTCGCAAACAACTTAAAACTAATGCCCTTGAAAAGATATTTTATTTTCCTTGATTTTTAAATAAGTCTTGAATCAATGGAATTATTTTTTCTTTTGCATCGTTACCAAATAGAATCACCGAGCATAAAATAGCAGCTTGATAATTTATTTGGGGTTTCAAAACCTTTCATTTCCTTTCAAAATCTTTCATTACACTACATTTTATATAATTCCTTTCATTTTCTTTCATCTCCTTTCACGTTCTTTCAAAACCTTTCAGATTCTTTCAAAACCTTTCAGGGTACAAGCCTCTTCCCATAACCTTTGTGCGGACGCTTTGCAGAAAAGCGGCATTTTTATTTGTCTGTAAACTAATTTTTCTTATCTTTGAAACAGCAGAAAACGCACAAGCCCGACAGCAACAAAAGCGAAAAACCGGAAAGTAAACAGGAAAGTATAAACCCTGACGAGTTCTTTTACCAACTTGCTATACTCACTTGCAGGGCTTGGGAAAACAAGAAAAGAACAACAGCAAATAAAAAGAAAGACGAAAGACAAACGTAATCACTTATGTAAGAGTATCCACCGATGAGCAGGCGCAACAGGGATACAGCTTACGCGACCAACAAGACAAGCTCGACACTTATTGTAATCTGAAAGGCTACAAAATCATGCACAGGTTTTCAGAGGACTATTCCGCCAAAACCTTCAACAGACCCACATTTAACAACCTGCTTTCCTTCCTGAAACAGAACAAAGGCAAAATAAACAAACTTGTTTTTCTGAAATGGGACAGGTTCAGCCGCAATTCCATAGAAGCCCTGATGACCATACAGAAGTTGGGGAATTTAGGTGTTGTATGCGAAGCCGTAGAGCAGCCTTTGGATATGAACATACCCGAAAACAAGCTGTTGCAAATGATTTATCTTGCTACTCCCGAAATAGAAAATGACCGCAGATGCATTAATACCGCCAACGGAATAAGGAGGGCGTTAAAAGAAGGCAGGTATTGCAATACCGCACCTTTCGGATATAAATATTCCCGTGATGAAACAAACAAGCCCCTGTTAGTGCCTAACGGACATAAAGCCGAATTAGTCAAAGAAGCCTTTGAACTGTTCTGCACAGGCTTATATGCAAAAGAGCAAATCCGTAAGAAACTTGCTCACAAAGGCATGACCCTTTCAAGGAGCGGGTTTGCCACGGTGTTTGACAACCTTCTTTATACAGGTAAGATTGTAGTTCCCGCCCATAAGGAAGAACCTGAACAGATAGTAGAGGGAGTACATCAGGCGATTGTAAGCGAGGCTTTATTTCAGAAAGCGCAGGTTCTTTCGAGTAAGGTTAAAGCCATTCAGTCCAAGCCGAAGACGGAAAGAGAAGAACTGCTGCTACGGGGTTCTCTTGTGTGTCCTGATTGCGGGGGCAACCTTACAGGAAGCGCATCAAGAAGCGGCATAGGCAACCGATTTTTTTTACTACCATTGCAGACAGGGTTGCAAGCACAGGGTTTCAGCACCGCTTGTCAATAAGCGTTTTGAGGAATGGCTTGAAGAGATTTCGATTAAACCCGAATACATAGAAACCTATCTTAAATCCGTAGAGCGTATCATCGGTATAGACAAGACTTCCCGCAGGAGTGGTATAAGCAAAATCAACAGCCGTATAGAGCAGGTAAAAGCCTCCCTTTTAAAGACAGATATGTTGTTGGTAGAGGGAAAAATAGAAATGGACTCCTATCAGCGACTAAAAGACACTTACAAAGAAGAACTGGCATTACTGGAAGTTCAGAAGTCGGATTTTGAGATAACAAACACCGATACGCTTTCGCAAATGGAGCTTGCTTTCGGAGTCATGTCAAACCTCTGCAAACTGTGGCAGGACTTGGATTTGGAGGGAAAAAGAATGTTCCTTAGTTCGATTTTCCCGAAAAAACTGATATTTGAGAAAAATCAATGTCGAACTACGGACGGCAGTTCTGCTATTGCCGATTTATTGTTGATTACCAATGATTTACAATCCGATAAAACAAAACAGGTCGTCAATTTTGACGACCTGTCCTGTTCAGTAGCGTGGGGGAGACTCGAACTCCCGACCTCAGCATTATGAGTGCTGCGCTCTAGCCAGCTGAGCTACCACGCCTTGGTTCAAACGAGGCGCAAAAATAGCATTATTTTTTATTTGGCAAAAGGCAATAATTTATTTACTGCTGCTTGTATTTTCTCTGCCGGCAAATCGTGCATACAACTCTGCCCAAGTTTACACGTGCCTAGATAAAAGCACACACATTCTTTGTCAGGCTCTACAATGATTCCTCTATCAAAGAGGTCAAATTCGTGCGGATTAAAAATGTTATTCATCAAAACAATTTTCTTTTTTAACCCTAATGTAAGGTGCATTCCCATGGTAACTTGAGTAACCACTAAGTCGCATTGAGCTATCAAATTGATAAATTGGTTGAGTTCAAAGTATCCTAAGTATTTTGCTCCGGAACACAAACTGATTTCGAGATTGCGTTGATGCTCCTGCTCTCCGCCTAATAAAATGACTTCGTATCCTTGCTTGAGCAATTGTGTAGCTAAGGTTGTAAAGTTATCTATAGTCCACAGTCTTGTAGTCCATCTTCCGCCACAGCCGGTATTTAAACCAACAACTTTTTTGCTTTTATCAATCGCAGACCAGTCATAACCTTTATCATCATGTGTATCCAATAGATATTCTTCTCTTTGATATTCAAGCCCGCAGATGTTGAATATTTCTTCGCAGTAGGATAAGGCGTTTTTCTTGCTGATATCATCAAAAACTCCTGTTTCAAACTTATGTTGTGCAAGTTTGTTAATAGGTGCAGGATTGTTGTCAATCAGCGTGAATCCATATTTTTCTTTTGCTTCAACTTGCTTCAAAAGAGCACAAGCTTCTTTTTCCTTATCAAGATTGATGGCAATATCAAAACTTGCATTTTGTAGGTAAACAATAGAGTCTGTGCTTAAAGTAAGTATTTCGTGAATTTCGCTCTTTGGTAAAATGGCAGGTGTAAGGGTTAGCCAAGTAATTTTACAATTTGGGTAAATGGACTTATATCGGCTTACTAATGGAGTGGTTCTAATGACATCACCAATCGCACCTAATTTGATGATTAGAATTCGTTTACTGATTGGAGCGTAGTAAGGGCATCCATCGCAATGTACCTCATGTTCTTTGTGGGGTTTGCATGGAATGTCACCTCTAAAATGCAGACAATCTGAATGTATAACAAGCAATGAAATGTGATTTTTATTGAGGTTGCAAATATAACGTTTGTCAAATAGTCAGAAAAAATAGATTATAAAAGTAAAAAATGAACGTAATTTGCATAACCTCTGTGAAATTATGAAGGTTAAGCATTTATTGGTATTACTGCTTTTTGTATTCTGTTTTTCTAACAGCGCATTCTCTACCCATTTGGTGGGCGGGTATGCAGGGTATGAATATATAGGCAGAGTGGGCAATAGCTCCATGTATAATTACAGAGTTTATTTTGTTGTTTACAGAGATTGTAACAGTAGTGTTGACTTTGATGAAACAATGGATGTTTGTATTTATAACGGGAACGGTAGCTTTTATTCACGTCTTACCATTGTTAGAGGCAAGCCAAGAAAAGTAGATCCTGTGGGTATGACCAAGTGTGCCCAGTCTGCACAAGCTTGTATAGAAGTATGTGTGTATGAAAAAGTTATCAGCTTGCCACAGACGAATTTTGGTTATTCACTCAAATGGGAGCGCTGTTGCCGCAATACTCAGAATAATTTGCCAAATGGATATGTTCAAGGAGTGTATCAGCCTACACAAGGACAAACTTATCTTACAAAGATTCCTGCCACTTCTATTGTTAACAGTTCGCCCTACTACACTGAAGTACCGGTTCCCTATATCTGTATCAATGACACTACCCAAATAAGAAACTATGCAATTGATCCGGATGGTGATTCGTTGGTATTTCGTTTTGTGAGACCTTGGAGTGGCGGAGGTCCAGATGATGCTATTCCGGGTTGCGAATCTAATTATAGTGGTCCAAAATACATCGTGTATAATGCAGGATTTGATGAGAGTAAACCATTTGGCGCAAATGGATATTCCGAAATTAATGCCTCTACCGGCACCATGACTGTAATGGCTAAAGACTTAGGTCGATTTGCACTAGCAGTTGATGTAGAGGAATACAGAAATGGTATTTTAATAGGAAAGACACGTTTAGATATACAATTACTTGTCATCAATTGTCCTCCTAATATTAAACCCAGTCTTTCAGCATCGTCAAGAATTTTTACTCGAGAAGTGGAAGCAGGCGAAAAACTTTGTTTTGATATTAATGCTGTAGATCAAGATGCTCAGAATGTGAGGTTAAGTGCGTATGGAGAAATGTTTACAGGAGAGGGGGCATGGGTTGGCACCACAGCGACCTTCCCAACCAAAATAGGATACAAATCAGTAACCTCTACATTTTGTTGGCAAACCACCTGTGAGCAAGGAAGAGCGGCTCCTTATTCATTCGTAATAGAGGCTTTAGATGATGGATGTCCTCCAAAGTTTATCAACGAAACGTATTATATCTATGTCAAGCCTTTTACAAGTAAATTGTTAATTGGAGGCGATAATCCCGTGTGTCCGGGTGTCAAAGGCAGTAAGTATCAGGCACTGAATATTGGTGCGGGAAGTACGGTGGAATGGACGGTTGAAAATGGTACTATTACTTCCGGTCAAGGTACAAAGCAGATTACTGTTGACTGGGATTTTGATAAACCTTCGGGAACGGTATATGCGAAAGAAATTTCAAAAAATGGTTGTGTAGATAAAACAAAGTCCTATACGGTTAAGTATGCTCCAAAACCGCCTTTGCCCGGTATTTTAACTTATATTTCTATTTCCCCGCTAGTGCCGGCAGATTCAGTATGTGTAGGACATAGCCTATATTTTAAACCTTCTCCTGCTACACTCCTCAATGCCTTTAATTGGACGTGGATTGACCCGCAAGGTAATAATCAGGTTTCTTCAGACCCTTTTGAGTTTATTCCCACTGATGCAGGTGCTTATGATGTAAAATTGTTTTATACAAGTATGTTTGGTTGTCCGAGCGATACCGTTGTTAAAACTGTTTATGCATTGAAACCTTTGGTGGATAGTATTATTGGACCTCCTACCGTATGTCCTAATAATGGCAATATTCAGTTTTATGTAAAAGGGTATCCCGGTTCTACCTATCAATGGTTTATTGATGGTGCAACCATTCAAAAAGGACAAGGTACAGATACTGTTACTTTAGCTTTTGGAGAACCGGCAGTGGTAGTGTTAAAAGTGGTGGAGACCATGGCATTTGGATGTGTCGGAGACACAATCTACCACAATATAAAAGTTACCTATGATTTAGAGATTCATGAACCTTTGGGTGATTTTTCTGTGTGTGAATTTACCAAAGAAAGGTATATCCCCAATCCATTGGTGCATCATACTGTTTATTACTGGGATGTAACCGGTGGAACGATTGACAATATCAATCCACAGGACTATTCACTCGATGTTATTTGGGGAACAGCCGGTATGGGAAAAATTAAATATTACCAAACCGCTTATGACACCTTGAACAGCAAACAATGTATCAGCAATAAGGTAGATATAGATGTGCAAATTAATCCAATACCTAGTGTGGATTTTATTGAGGGCAAGTTTGCGGTTTGCCAATATGAAGTACCGCTTAGTTTTACATTGAATGGATATAAGAATTCCACCTATCATTGGGAAGTAAATGGTGATACTGTATTAGAAGGGCAAGGCAGCAAGACCATTATTCTTCCAACTAATGTGTATGGAAGTTTTGTTATTCGAGTAAAAGAAATTAGTGAATTTGGATGCGCAGGACCTTTGATTGACAGTGTTTTGACCATTCATCCTAAACCTGTTACTACACCAATCATTGGAGATAGTATTTTGTGTTTCCCAAATTTTCTTAACAGACAATATAGTGTAACCGGCTTCCCTAATTCGACTTTTTATTGGAACGTAGAAGGTGGTGTCAGAAAAGACACTGCTCTTACTCCTAAAACTGTGGTGGATTGGAATGGACTGCAATCTAATCGTATCAGTGTTTTTGAACGCTCTGATTTTGGATGTTTAGGAGATACATTGACCCTGCCTGTGTTTATTGATAGCATTGGTATTGATATTAAGGTTGTTACTGTAAGCCCACCTCCGGCAGGAGATAATCAAATAATTATAAATTGGGAATTGATCAATGCTCCTCGTTATGACACAACTTTTGGGATTTATAAACGAAGAGTGAATCCGGAACAATCATTTAATAAAATAGGAGAGGTAGCAGGTAATGTCTTCACATTTACAGAGAAAAAAGTAAATACAGATATTACACCCTTTGATTTTCAAATTAGAGGCTCAAATCTTTGTAATGAACAGATAAATTCACCCGTTCATAGGACTATTTTATTAACCGGAGACAAAATCATGGAGTACACAGTTGACCTTGATTTTACTGAATATATGGGTTGGCATCAAGGCGTGTTGGATTATGTAGTCAATAGAAAGTTACTGAATAAGACTCCTTTTGAAGAGTATGATTGGAAGTCTTCTCCTGTGAGAGTTCACTATGATAATGGTACCGACCATTATACACAATGTTATCGCATTAAAGCCAATGAATTTGGAGGCAGAGGCGAAGTATCATGGTCTAATGAAATTTGTTTTGACTATCCGCCCATTATGTACATTCCAAATGCTTTTTCTCCCGATGGAAATGGTTTGAATGAAGGGTTTGGAGTGATTGCTTCCGGTACTAAGACATTTAAGATGACAGTGTTCAATCGCTGGGGCGAAAAGTTATTCATTACAGATGATGCAAAACAGACTTGGGATGGTACTTTTAATGGTGTGCCATGCAAGCAAGATGTCTATGTGGTGTTTATAGAATACACAAACTATGCAGACAAGTATTTCAATACCAAAGGTACATTTACTTTGTTAAGATAAAGTGCACAAAATGCTTATTGGCGGCTAAGCAAGCCTTCAATTTCCTTGATAACTGTATTCATTTTGCGATTGTCCAACCCGATTTGCTCAAATATATTCTTGTTGTCTATTAAGTCTTTTACCAAGATAATTTCATTTTCCAATAAAAATCTTTTCTCTTTCATGTTAATTGAAGTTAGACAAGTAATAGGGTAAAGCGCTCTTTTGTCAACCATATTCTTGATGCTATTGCCGTTTGGATATTCCCATGATAAGAGTTTGATATGGTAATACTCGCCAAACGCAATTGAGTCAGAGGTGAAATAGGAGTTTGTAATAAGCCACCCGTTAGTGAACTGTTGCTTATGCCCAAACAAATCAAACTCCTTGTTAGAAATATCTTTGATACGAGAAAGGAAATACATGGGAATAGTAACAGGAATTTTTGTTTCCATAGTATTTCTAAACTTACATTCAATCCAATATAAGATGTTGTCTCGGAAGGCGATTACGTCTGCTTCATGCGAAACTGCATGTCCTTGTAGAGTTAGATTATGAGCTGTTTGATAGCCATAATCAATTAAAAACTTTGCAACCCATTTTTCAAAATAGAATCCTGTAGGACCTAAGTCTCTCAATGCTCTTTTTAAACTATAACGTGCAGCAAAGGAATGAGCCAGTTTCTTTAATTCCTTGAAACTGAGTTTGTAGATTTCTTTACTGTGCATACCATCATAAATTTTAGGTTTGATGCGTTGCAACACAATATCTACATCTTCATCTGCAGCACCGGACTTTGTCAGCGAATTTCGAAGCCTTTCTATATCGAATTCGGTTAGCTCACCGGAGTATTTCCTGACTTTCATTATGAATGTGTTGATTAATAACCAAACAATTCATCAAGACTCAGTGTGATAACTTTGCCGTATTTCTTTAGTTCTTCTTGTGTAACCTTGCTCTCATCTGCCAAGATAGACAGAGTGTAATTTCCTTGTTTTACATAGGATTCTTGAAAATTCACGACATCAGCCATTGTAACTGTATTGATTTTATCAAACAGCAGTTCGTTGGTTGTCTTAGGCAGATTTAATAGTTGAACGGTTCGCCAAGCAAAGTAAATTCCTGTTTTGGTGGTGCGAGAAGTTCTGATATTATTGTCTAAAGAGTTTTTTGCTTGATCAAATGAACTCTGATTTTGAGGCATGTTGTGTATCAATTCGTTCATGCTGTGAATGGCAGCGGGCATTTTGTCGCTTTGCGTGCCGACATAGGCAAACATCCTCCCGATTTCTTTAGGTAACATTGGTTGTGCATAATATGCATAAGTTGAATATGCCAATGCCTGAGATTCTCTAATTTCTTGAAAAACAATAGAACTCATACCGCCACCAAAGTATTCGTTAAACATTGCGATTTGAGGTAATAATGCTTGATTGAATGGATGTGTGGGCTTTTGCCAAGTGATTTCAGCTTGAACCATGTTGTAATGGGAAAAATATACTGTTGGTTCAACTTGTTGCAGTGGAGTAAACTCCTTCATTTTAGGAGACTTGGCAAACTTCTTCGGTAAATGATGATACTTGCTGATAATGTTTAGCACATCAACAGATGCACCGGGTCCGTAATAAACTATGTCATGTTTGGTTTGCAATAATCCCTTGATAGATTTAATCAGTGTTTTTGATTTTATTTTATTGATTTCTTTATTTTTGAGTACAAAACGCTGTGGATTGTCTGCGCCATAAAGGGCGTAGTAGTTCAATGCTGTTCTAATCGCATTTTTGTTTGATTTACTATTCTCTCTTGATTTTAAAAGTCGTCCTTTCAAATCTGCCAATGCAATTTCATCAGCTTTCATATTGGTTAAGAGATGTTCAAACAGTGCCAACGCTTGTTCAAAATTTTGCTGTAATCCTGATAAGTAAACATAGGATTGTCTATTGCTTGCACTCACTCCATAAGAACAACCTAATGAATAAAATTTTTCGCTAATTTCTTCAGGAGTATATTTGTCTGTACCCATGTATTCTAAGTAGTCCAAAGCCAATGAGAGCTCTTTGTTGCTGTATGTTCCTGCATCAATAACGTAATACAACGTGAAGAGTTCGTTACGCTTGTTTGGAATATAGAAATATGAAGCAATGCCAAGATTTCCTTGCTGCATATCTTTGTTGAAATCAGGAAATTTAGGCTCAATTGGACTGGTTGATTTGCTTGCAATTTGTTGAACAAAATTGGAAGTTTTGTCTCTATTAACAGGGATTTTTGTAATTTGAGGTTTCTCAATTTTGGTAACATTTTCAGCAGTGCCTTGTCTTTTATATATTATCACATAATCGTTTGTGTAGTATTTCTTAGCAAAGTCCATCAATTCTTGTTTGGTGATTTTGCTCATTCTGTAATTGATGTTTAATACTTCATTCCATTGAAGATTTTTTATAAACGCATCAAGCAGGGTATAAGCAGTTCCTTGGTTGTCTTCAAAGTTTTTAATGTCATCTACCTCTTGATTAAAAATAATTCCTTTCATCAAGTTTTCATCAAAATTTCCGTCTTGTACTGCTTGGATTTGAGATAGGATTAAGTTTTTTACTTCTTCTAATGATTGTCCTTCTTTAGGCATTGCGTAGAAATAGTGAACAGAATAGTCTTTCAATATTTCAGGAGAACTGCCTGCTCCTAATACTTTTTGACTTTTGTTCAGATTCAAGTCAATCAATCCCGCTGCGGAGTTAGATAAAACCAAGTCCATCATACGGAGTAAGTCAGCTTCTTTGGTGCCATCTCCGGGGAATCTATATCCTAACACTACCATTTCTGCTGTCGGACCTGTGATTTCAGCAACAGTAGGTGAGTTGTGTATAGGTTCAGGATTAAATGTAAATACAGGGATGGGTTTTGCTTGCATGTAAGAAAAACGGTCTGAAATTGCTTGAATGGTCTTGTCAAAATCTAAATCACCAACCATGATAATTGCCATGTTATTTGGAACATAGTATGTGTGATAGTAGTCTCTAATGGCTTGAAGAGAAGGATTCTTCAGATGTTCTACAGTGCCGATAGTGGTTTGGGTTCCATAAGTATGATTTTGGAATAGTTTGGCAAATAATGTTTCAAATACTTTGTTTTGGTCATTGTCAAGCGAAATGTTTTTCTCTTCATAAACTGCTTCAAGTTCTGTATGAAATATTCTGAATACAGGATTTCTGAATCGCTCTGATTCTATCTCTAACCATCTGTCAATTTCATTTGCAGGAATTTGATTTACATAAACTGTTTGTTCAAAACTTGTAAAAGCGTTTGTGCCGGACGCGCCTATGACTTGCATTAATTTATCATATTCATTTGGAATGGCATAACCTGCTGCAATCTGTGAGATTGAGTCAATTGCACGGTAAATTGCTTTGCGTTCTGTGTCGTTGGTAGTTTTATTATAAACACTGTATAATGAATCTATTTTGTTTAAATAGATAATTTCTGTAGCATAATCTATAGTGCCATACTTGTCTGTACCTTTAAAGAGAAGGTGTTCTAAGTAGTGCGCGAGACCCGTGTTTGTCGCAGGGTCATTTTTGCTGCCGGCTTTTGTTGCTATTAATGTTTGGATGACCGGTTTTTCTGTGTTTTGTGCCAGAATTACTGTGAGTCCATTGGGTAAGGTGTAGAATCTTGCGTTAGCAGGATCATTTTCAATATAGGTGTACGAAAATTTACCATCATTAACTTGCTTGAACTGGGCAAATTGTTGCTGCGCAGAAGCACTGAACATAATGCTCAATGACGCAATTACTAGGATTGATTTTACGAATTTCATAGAGAGCAAAAGTAAAGTAATTACTTTACCAAAAAATTGCTCAATTCTTCATGAAATCTTGCTAAAGGAAATCCCATCACATTATAATAACACCCTTCTATTCTATAAATGCCAAAGTATCCCATCATGTCTTGAATTCCATAAGAGCCTGCCTTGTCAAACGGGTGATATTCTTTGATATAGCTTTTGATGAAATCAGGTTTTAGCTCTTTGAAAAATACTCTTGATTCTTCCACAAAGCCATGTTGTTTTGTTCCAAGTCTAATATAAACACCCGTGAACACTGAATGTACTTTTCCTGATAATTTACTTAACATCTGAAATGCTTCATCAGCATTTGATGGTTTATTTAAAATTTCGTTTTCTAAACATACAATAGTGTCGGCAGCAACAATCAGTTTGTCTGATTCAATTGCTAAATTTTTTCTTTGAGCCAATAATAATGGGATTTGAGGAGCCGGTGTTGATTCCGGGAAATCTTCGTTGACGTCCGGATTGGCGAAACTGACATCAAAACCTGCATCTTGGAGCAAAAAACGTCTGCGTGGTGAACCTGAGGCAAGGAGAATTTGCGGGAAATTCATGGTGCTATTTTTACTCTGTTGAAATATTGCCTTGGTTATCAATGGTTGCTTTGAATCGTTTGGTAACATGGCATGTTCTGGTGTCACAAGTAACTTCCATTATATTGATTACTGCGTTTGCGTCTATATAAAATAGTCTCAATGAAATATTGTCTTCATGCTGTTTCATTAAGTAAAGATTATAAACCTTTGCATTATTAGTAACAGAGTCTATGAGTACCAGATTGCCGTATTCGGTGCAATGTTCAACCGCAGCTGTGGAATCCATTTCATTATGTACACTGCCAAAAGCATAATAACTCTTGAATTTTCCTATGTTGGGAAGTGTAACAATGATACTATCGGTGCTGGCTACGTTATTGCAGATTAAATTATCATCGTTGAAATATTTGGTATAGCCGGCTTTCTTGATTTTAGGATGCTGAATAGGGGCTTGAGTGTTAATTTGTTGTAAGCACTTATTGATGTCCAATAATGCTTTGTGATATATACTGAACCCCATGTCGCGTGTGCCTGAACGATCAATAATACGCCATTCGTCAGAAAAGACAAAGTTGACTAATGTAGGGCAGCCGAACGGAAATTGATTGTATGTCAATGGAGAATTAGCTTGGGTTGTGGTATCTTCAACAAGAGGTAAGTCATCTATCAGCGGGTTATTTGAAGCAATAGGAGTAGAAGCCGGAATTGTGCTTGAGTCAGAAGTACAGGAATATAAAGCTAAGGCAAGAAGTGCAAAGAAGAATGTGTGGTTAAGATTATACATGTTTAGTTAAATCGAATGAAATTTAGTGGATTAAGTGTTACCCCATTATGCCAAAGTTCAAAGTGAAGATGTGGTCCGCTGCTTAGTCTTCCGGTGTTGCCAACCACACCAATTACTTCGCCTGCATTAACCCTGATTCCTTTTTTTGTAAAAACCTGAGCGCAATGCTTATAAACAGTAATCCAATTGTCCGGATGTTGAATGCAAATCACGTTGCCGTCTTCGGGAGTCCAACCTGAGAAAATAACCGTGCCATCCAATGCTGCTTTAATAGTCTCATCCTTGTTGGGTACAATGTCTATTGCAGGGTGTTGGCTTGACTCGTAAAGGAAGGTAACTTTTCCGCTGATTGGAGGATAAAACAGACCGGACATCCGGCTGAGGTTGCTTTGTTCACTTGTGAATGTAAATACGTTCTCAGACGGCTCCATAAAGATTGTTGTTGGAGATGGAATGGCTGAACCACTATCGGATTGTGAACGTATTATTTGCTCCCTCTCTTCAAATTCTTTAGTTGGGTCAATTTGGTCTTGTAAAAATGCAATATCTGTTTTTGTTAACTTGTCGCCTCTTAATAAGATGTCCAACAATACTTTCTTGTCTTCAAGTACGGATATAGATTTTTCGACTTTGTTCACATCTGCTATTATCTCATTTTTAAATTTCCTGTCTTTGTCGTGTTCGTATCCCGGCATATACATGCGCAAAGGAGGAATGGCAAAAATGAGCAGCCAACTTATTAAGAAAAAAAGCAAGAAGCCTCCGAAAAACAAGAGTAATACACTTAATGGAGTGAGTTTGATAGTAACCTTTTCTTGAAAATTACTCTCGTTGATTAACATCAAACGATAGCGATTGCGTAACTTCCGAACCCAACTTAGACGCTTTTTCTTGTTTTTCATGAAAAGTTGAAAGATGTGAAATATTTTCGCGGTTTCAAAGTTATGTAAGGAAAAGTTGAAAACAATATTCATTCATAAAAGATTCATTTTTTATTTCGTCTTGTCTTTAGCAGTGTTTTCGTTTTCTAACGCGAATGCACAACGCAAACAGAGTTTTATCAAACGAGCATATATTAATACCGTTTCGCACTATAATTATTTTTTTAATGCGAATGAAAGAGTAAAGGAAGCGCAAATGAATGCTGCTCTTGCTCATCAAGATGATTTTGGCGGAGTAGTGAGTCTGTTTCCTTTTTCAACACAAGATATTTTGAAAGGCAATACGCCACAAATGGATGAAGCTATTAAGAAATGCAACCACATAATCACACGCAGACAAACCGGTAAATGGGTGGATGATAGTTGGTTGTTGATTGGTAAATCTGACTTTTTTAAAGGAGATTTTTTTGCTGCTTTGGAAGCTTTTGAATATGTTGCTTCTACATACAAAAAGACCATGATTGCTTATGAATCCGAGATTTGGATAGTGAAAACGTTAATCATGCTCGAGAAATATGATGAAGCAGTAGCAGTGTCTGATATTATGATGGCTGACAAATCTTTTCCAAAGAAATTTATGAAGGATTTGTATTTAGTGAGTACAGAAGGGCTGGTGATGCAAGGCAAATACCCGCTTGCTTATGAGAGAATCAAAAAAGCAATGCCTGATCTCAAAAGAAGTGATTATAAATATAGAAAGAATTTTGTTGCAGGACAGCTTGCGATGCTGAATAATAAACCCCAAGAGGCGATTAAGTATTTTAATAAAGTTGTCAAAGCCAATTCTCCTTATGAATTTAACTTTTATGCCCGTATCAATATGGTGCGGCTCTATTCCCAAGCTCCAACTCATAATGTCCAAAAGGCACGAAATATATTGTCGCGAATGTTGAAGGATGACAAAAACTTGGATTTGATGGATCAGATTTATTATGAATTAGGTGTCATTGATTTAAAACAAGGAAATAGCCAATCAGCTTTAAATAACTTTAAACAATCACTCGCTCACTCTAAGAATAAAGACTTGCAATCCAAGGTTTTCTTGCTTGTTGCTGAATTGTATTTTGAAAACACAAATTATCCTTTCGCTCAAAAGTATTATGACAGTGCTGTACAGGTGTTAAGCCCTGAATCTACTGAGTTCGAATCCATTAGTGCAAGACACCTTGTCTTGACTGATTTGATTACTAACCTTGTCAATATATCTTATCAAGATAGTATGTTGAGGCTGGCTCGTGATGCTAATTTCAGGAAGGAGACTCTCAAAAAGATTAAGGATGAGGAGCAAAAGCGCAAAGAGGAAGAAGAGTACAGAAATAATAACCCGTTTAACAATCAAACAGATCCTTTTGCAGGAACACCCGGTCAAATCAGCCAAGCGCCACAAGGCACTGATTCTCGATTTCCTTTTTATAATCCTCAATTAAAACTAAAAGGTCAGGGCGACTTTGAACGTTTATGGGGAAACAGAGAGTTAGGCGATTTTTGGCGTATTCAAAGTATTGCACAAACTGATAATAACGATGCGATTACAAATAAAGATAAGAACCAAGACAGTAGTAGTATAGATTCTTCGGGCTCTATGCAACCTGTGATGATGAAAATGCCATCGGATATTAGCAAAGAAGATGAAAAGTATTTTGCGTTAGTCCCTTTTGATGTACAAGCACAAGAAGCAGCAGAGTTTAGCATGGGTGAGAGCTATTTTAAAGCAGGTGCAATTTATAGGGATAAATTGAACGAAGTCCAAAAAGCAAAAGCATTGTTGGAACAATTTCTATCCAAAAATCTCAAAAATTCTTATAGAGAGAACATTTTATATCTGCTCATAAAAATTTACGAATCTGAAGGAAATGAACCTCAGGTGAATCGTTTAAAATCAATGCTAAATCAAGAGTACCCCAACAGCAAGTTTATTCAAATTTTGCAAAATCCTGAGCAGGTATCGAACGAAAGGAGTTCACCTGAAGATTTAGTGAATGATTTGTATGAGTTGTTCTATCAAAAATATAAATCAAAAGACTTTGAGGGAGCACTTAGGCTTTATGATACCGCCAAGTTGAAATTCAATGGTAATGCCTATGAAGGTCAATTTGATTATGTATATGGTTTAATCCTTTCGGAGCAAAATCGTATGAAGGAGTATTATTCAATCATGGGGAATATTGCAGCAAATTATTCAGGTACACCTTTGGGAGATTTGGCCGCAGATAGGGTTGCCGCATACGAGAAATTATCAGGTATTGATTCTGCAGGAGTCTCAACAAAAAAGCAGTATGTGCCAAAGAGTTCAAAATATGCTAAAGGAAATGAGAATGACGAATACCATTTTATCATAAAACTTGCACCTAATATGGATATGAATATGGTGAAAATTGCATTTTCAGACTTTAACAGAGATTTCCGTCCTGATATGGGTTTGCAAATTACTACTTCATTTATTGAGGCTAATACACGTGTGCTCATTGTAACCGGATTTTATCATATAAAAGATGTAAGGAATTATATTGACGATGTGGTTGTTAATGAAGCATTGTTAAAGAAAATTAAAGCCAATGCCGACAGAAAAGAGTTCTTGTTCATTACAAAACAGAATTTCTCTACGCTGTTAAAAGAAAAAAAGTGGACTGATTATCAGGAATACTTTCTTAAAACTTATCTTTGAGCCGACTGAAAACTAATATTTTATTTTGAAAAAAATTCTTCTAATCATCTGGATTTGTTTAGTTACATCCGTTCTGTTCGGAATCCTTTTTATGATTGGTATAAGCAAAGGTTTGTTGGGTGCGATGCCAGATATTGTTGAATTAGAAAATCCCAAAAGTGAAATTTCATCTGAAATTTATGCTGAGGACGGGGTGTTGCTTGGGAAATATTACATAAAAAACCGCTCCAATGTTTCCTATGCGCAGATCAGTCCGTTTATGTTTCAAGCACTCATTGCCACAGAAGATATTCGTTTTGACAAACATGCAGGCATTGATTTTAGAAGCCTTGCGCGCGCAATAGCAGGGGCAGGAGGTTCTGGCGGAGGGAGTACAATCACACAGCAGCTTGCAAAAAATCTGTTTCATGACCCTGATTATAGCAGCACTATTAAAAGGGTTATTCAAAAACTAAAAGAATGGGTGATTGCGATTGAATTGGAGCGAGCATACACAAAAGACGAAATTATTACAATGTATCTCAACACGGTGCAGTTCTCAGGTCATTCTTACGGGATTAAATCTGCTGCTAAAGAGTTTTTTAATAAAGAACCTTTAGATTTAAAACGAGAAGAAGCCGCGGTTCTGGTGGGGTTGCTGAAAGCGATTTCATATTATAGTCCAAAATTGAATCCAGACAATGCAATCAAAAGAAGAAATGTTGTGTTGTCTCAAATGGCTAAGTATAAATTTTTCCCTAAGGAAGAATTTGACAGTTTAAAGAGTTTGCCAATTGAATTGGATTATGTGGCGGATTCGCATAATGAAGGATTAGCTCCATATTTTAGAGAATATATGAAGCGCATATTAATTCCTTGGTGTAATGAACGAGGGCTTAATTTGTATAAAGATGGATTGAAAATATATACAACCATCAATTCTAAAATGCAAGCACATGCAGAAAAAGCCGTGAACTTTCATTTAACCTCTTTGCAAGCAGAGTTTTATAAAAGTTGGGGAAATAAAGTGCCTTGGCGAGCAGAGAATTGGGCTGAACTGAAAAGTTTCCCCGAAATGGAGGCAAAAAAGACAGAACGTTATAGGACGCTCAAATTAGAGTTTAAGGATGATACTGCCGCTATTTGGAAAGTGATGAATACTCCTGCCAAAATGACTTTGTTTAGTTGGCAAGGAGAGGTTGATACTACAATGAGTCCGATGGATTCTGTAAAATATTATGCGCAATTTCTGCAAACAGGCTTTATTGCAATGGATCCGCATACAGGTCAAATCAAATCCTGGGTAGGTGGAATAAACCACAAATATTTTCAGTATGATCATGTGAACAAGTCTGCAACAAGACAAGTAGGTTCAACGTTTAAGCCGCTTTTCTATGCTTCTGCTTTGTATCTTGGGGCAGACCCATGCGAGTATTTTCCGCGAGAACAAACTACATTCTTTATAGATGGTTCGCAATCATGGTCTCCTAAGAACTCTGATGGGAGTTCAGGCGGTTTTATGAATATGCCCCAAGGTTTGGCTAATTCAGATAACCTTTATACGGCTCAATTGATGAAAAGCCTTGGTGAATCAGGTCCGCAAAATGTTGTGGACTTTGTGCGTAAAATGGGTATTGATAGCTCTAAGCTGCAAGCAGTGTATTCCATTTGTCTCGGGGTTTGTGATATTTCTGTTATGGAAATGGCGAGTGCTTTTAGTGTGTTTGCAAATAAAGGCAATTGGATTGAACCTACATTTCTAACCCGAATCGAAGATAAGAATGGCAATATTTTG
The DNA here is from genome assembly GCA_023228875.1 of Bacteroidia bacterium. Lineage (NCBI taxonomy): Bacteria > Pseudomonadati > Bacteroidota > Bacteroidia > Bacteroidia bacterium. Next base: position 42,100 of record JALOAG010000010.1, read on the forward strand.
GCAGAATTTGGACCCACCAAAATCAATCAAGTATTAACTGAAGAAAAAGCATATACTATCTTCAAATTTCTGGAAGGAGCAGTAAATTATGGGACAGGTGCCCGATTGAGAGGACGTTATAAAATAGCCGGCACCATAGGAGGTAAAACCGGTACTACACAAAGTAACTCAGACGGTTGGTTTATGAGTGTAACACGTGATTTGGTTACTGCTACTTGGGTTGGTTGTGATAGCCGAGCCGTCAGGTTTAGAAGTACAAACTTAGGACAAGGAGCCAATTCGGCACTGCCCATTTTTGCCAATTTTATTAAGTCAGTACTTGCCGACCAAGAACTTGATTTTAGACTTGACCCGCTTGATGTACCTGAAGTGGTAAGCACTCCACCAATGTGGGAATGTGCGCCTTACAAGCCTGATGGGAATCAATCCCTGCAATTAGGTTTTTAATACATTATTCCCATTCATTTTCATAATTTTGCACGTCTTTAATTATTGACGTTTCAAATATTATGAAAGAACAAGAAGTATATCATCCCAAGCATAAGATTCGTGTAGTTACAGCAGCTTCACTGTTTGATGGACATGACGCAGCGATTAATATCATGCGTAGAATTATTCAAGGCACTGGTGCGGAGGTCATCCACCTAGGACACGATAGGAGTGCTCTTGAAGTAGTCAATACTGCCATACAAGAAGATGCTGATGCTATTTCTATGACGAGTTATCAAGGTGGGCATAATGAATACTTTAAATATATGTATGACCTGCTCAAAGAACGTGGTGCAGGGCATATCAAGATTTTTGGCGGTGGTGGTGGTGTAATTTTACCCAAAGAAATCAAAGATTTGATGAAGTATGGAATCGAGAGGATCTATTCTCCCGATGATGGTAGAAGTATGGGTTTGCAAGGGATGATAAATGATCTTGTGCAAAAGGTTGATAAAATCTATGACAAGAAACCAAGTGTTCCAACCGGTGATAAACTCAAAAAATTGCTTGAAAAAAGGGATGTTAACACCATCTCAAGACTCATCTCGCTTGCAGAAAATAATCCTAAGTTATTTAAACAAACCTTTAAATCAGCTGCCGCTAAATCAAAGACACCGGTGTTGGGAATCACAGGAACAGGAGGTGCAGGAAAATCAAGTTTGGTTGATGAGTTTGTGAGAAGATATCTCAACGATTTTCCTAAGAAGAATGTCGCCATTATTTCTGTTGATCCAAGTAAACGCAAGACAGGTGGAGCATTGTTGGGTGATAGAATCAGAATGAATTCAATAAACAATGAACGTGTGTTCATGCGTTCAATGGCAACCCGTCAAAGCAATCTTTCTTTGAGTCAACATGTTGATGATGCACTTGCAATTATGCAAGCTGCCGGCTTTGATTTGATTATACTGGAAACCTCAGGAATAGGGCAGTCAGGAAGTGAAATTTCAGAACATGCAGATGTAGCACTCTATGTGATGACACCGGAGTATGGTGCTGCTTCTCAACTTGAAAAGATTGATATGCTTGACTTTGCTGATGTTGTTGCACTGAATAAGTTTGACAAGAAAGGAGCTTTGGATGCACTTAGAGATGTAAAGAAACAATTTCAACGCAATCACAAATTGTTTGATATGAAGCCGGAAGATATGCCCGTTTTCGGGACAGTTGCTTCTCAGTTCAATGATTCAGGTATGAATAAATTATATCACAAACTGATAGAGGTGATTGAGAAAAAAACAAAAGTGAAATTTGGAACAGGAGTCGCAATCAAGCAAGAGTCGTCTGAGAAAGTGTATATCATCCCTCCGCAGCGTACTCGCTATCTAAGTGAAATTACAGAGAATAATAGAAACTATAACGCCACTGCAGTTAGACAATCTGAAATTGCTTCAAAATTATATGGTTTATACCAAGCCGTGCTTAGCTTTGGAGGAGATGACTTATTGCTCAATCCTAACTATAAAGGCTCTGATGATATACTCAAAAAATTGGTCGCTCAATTCCACAAAGAAAAGAAGAATCTAAACCCCCATCATTGGGATTTGATACAACAATGGGCTAACAAGATTCAATCTTTTAAGGATGAATATTTTGTATTTAAAGTACGCGATAAGCAAATAAAAATACAAACCCATACAGAGTCTTTGTCTCATTCACAGGTGCCGAAGATTGCGGTTCCGCGTTACAGTGGTTGGGGAGATATTTTACTTTGGATATTAACTGAAAATTTTCCGGGTGAATTTCCTTATGCTGCCGGAATTTATCCCTTCAAGAGAGAAGGAGAAGATCCAACACGAATGTTTGCCGGAGAAGGTGGTCCGGAACGAACTAATAAGAGGTTTCATTATGTCAGCAAAGGGATGCCGGCTAAACGTCTTTCAACAGCGTTTGATTCTGTAACCCTGTATGGCAGAAACCCGGATTTACGTCCTGATATTTATGGGAAAATTGGAAATGCCGGTGTGAGTATTTGCTGTTTGGATGATGCCAAAAAGCTATACAGCGGGTTTAATTTAGCAGACCCTAAGACTTCTGTTTCTATGACTATCAATGGTCCTGCACCTATGTTGTTGGCTTTCTTTATGAATGCTGCGATTGATCAGCAATGTGAGGTTTATATAAAAGAAAACGGATTAGAGAATGAGGTAAAAAAGAAGATTGCAAAGATTTACAAGTCTTATGGACAACCAATACCTCAATATCAAGGTGAGCTACCTGAAGGAAATGATGGATTAGGGCTCATGTTGCTCGGTGTTACAGGAGATCTGGTGCTGCCTCAAAATGTATATGAAAAGATTAAAGCCCATACTTTATCTCAGGTTCGTGGCACTGTACAAGCTGATATACTTAAAGAAGATCAGGCACAAAATACATGTATCTTTAGTACTGAGTTTGCACTTAGATTGATGGGTGATGTACAAGAATATTTTATTTCTCAAAAAATCAGGAATTTTTATTCAGTTTCAATTTCAGGATATCATATTGCGGAAGCCGGAGCAAATCCAATTACACAATTAGCCTTTACACTGTCAAATGGTTTTACTTATGTTGAGTACTACCTTTCCAGAGGCATGAGTATTGATGATTTTGGACCTAATTTGTCTTTCTTTTTTAGTAACGGAATAGACCCTGAGTATGCAGTAATAGGACGTGTGGCGAGAAGAATTTGGGCGAAAGCGATGAAACACAAATACGGTGCGGATGCTCGTTCACAAATGTTAAAATACCATATTCAAACCAGTGGTCGCTCTTTACATGCCCAAGAAATTGACTTTAATGATATTAGAACAACATTGCAAGCCTTGTATGCAATTTATGACAATTGTAATTCTCTGCATACTAATGCTTATGATGAAGCGATCACAACCCCGACAGAGGAGTCTGTGCGCAGGGCTATGGCGATTCAACTTATCATCAATAGAGAATTAGGCTTGGCAAAAAATGAAAATCCATTACAAGGTTCATTTATCATTGAAGAGTTAACAGATTTGGTAGAAGAAGCTGTGTATGCTGAGTTTGATAGAATTACCGATAGAGGTGGTGTGTTGGGCGCAATGGAAACAATGTACCAACGCAGTACTATTCAAGAAGAGAGTTTATATTATGAAAGATTAAAACAAACGGGTGAGTTCCCTATTATAGGGGTTAATACATTCTTGAGTAGCAGTGGATCTCCAACTATTATTCCTAAAGAAGTCATTCGGGCTACACAAACGGAAAAGGACTATCAAATTGAGATGTTGGCTCATTTGCATAAGCGAAATGAAAAAAATACTGACGAAGCACTCAAGAAGCTGCAATCAGCCGCAATTCACAATAAGAATGTGTTTGCAGAATTAATGGAAGTTGCTAAGATTTGTTCATTAGGTCAGATCACCGATGCCTTGTTCAATGTGGGAGGGCAATATAGGAGAAGTATGTAATTTCTAAGCCTTAATGAAAGTTCTTCTGCTTACAGATGGGGTTTATCCTTATGCTTTGGGAGGGATGCAAAAACATTCCAATAACTTAGCCAGGTATCTTGCAAGAGAAGGTTGTGAGGTTACGCTTGCGCACTGTGTTTATGGAGAGAATGTTATTCCCGATAATCGCACAGTTGCCAAGGAATTAGAAGTTACAGCAGTTGTTGGATTTAAATTCCCTGATTCCATTCATTTGCCGGGACATTATATTTTAAATTCAAGGAAATACAGTCAGTTACTTTATGAACATTTTAAAACCGACATGGCTTCGTTTGATGTAATTTATGCACAAGGCTTTACTGCTTGGACAATGCTTAAAAGACGGAATCAAAATGTTTGCACCCCGGTAGTGCTCAATTTACATGGAATTGAAATGTATCAACCTGCGTTCTCTTTTAAGGAAAGACTTGAAAAATCCCTATTGCGAATCCCTGCAAAATCTCTGATAAAAAATGCGGATTTTATCCAATCCTTAGGAGGTAAGTTAACCGCTCGTCTGAATCAGTTATCTCATAAAAGTAAAGTGTGGGAGTGTGGTATCGGTATTGAGTCTTCATGGTATAGAGATGTAAATGAATTGCAAGTGCATGAGGGGGTGTTAAAATTTGTTTTTATAGGCAGACATGAAGCGAGAAAGGGATTGCATTTGTTGAATCCCGTCCTTCAAAGACTATCAAATGCACAGCAAGAATTTGCAATAGATTTTATTGGCGAAATTCCTGCTGCAATGCAATTGTCAGGCAAAGAGTTCACTTATCATGGCAAAATCATGGATGAGAATAAAATTCAAAACATTCTTGACCAATGTGATGTGTTGCTGCTGACATCTCTATCAGAAGGGATGCCCACTGTTGTGTTAGAGGCTATGACACGTGGATTAGCGGTATTGGCTACGGATGTAGGAGCGGTTGCAAAATTAGTTAGCGCTGATAATGGACAGCTAATACAACCGGGAAATGTCAAAGAGTTGGAAGAAGGTATTCTATCGTTTTGTTCGATGGATGCAGATCAGCTGTTAAAGAAAAAGCAACATTCAATTCAGAAAGCAACACCTTTCAAATGGGATGTTATTATTAAAGATTATGTGGCTTTTCTTAGTTCTATTTCAGGATAAGTGATTAAGAACTAATAAAATTCCTAACCAGACTCTCACATTGTGTAAATGTTTGTTCTAAAACATCATTCACAACCACCACATCGTATTTAGATTCAAAAGAAAGTTCATGATTGGCTTTGTTGATTCTTTCTTGAAGTTCATGTTCTACTTCGGTACTTCTTTTCTTCAACCTTTCCATCAACACTTCAATGCTTGGAGGTCTTAGAAAAACAGCAAGAGCTTTGTCTCCGAATTGTTTTTTTATGTTTAATCCACCCATGACATCTACATCAAAAACCACAGTTTTTCCATGGCTCCAAATTCGTTTTACTTCAGACCAAAGTGTGCCGTAATACAGTCCTTCATAAACCATCTCATGTTCCAAAAACTCATCGTTAGCAAGTTTTGCTTTAAAATCACTTTCTGATAAGAAATAGTATTCTTTACCATGAATTTCTTTGCCTCTGGGTTTTCTCGTAGTAGCCGAAACAGAGAATTCTAATTCAGGGAATATGTTAAGCAAATGGTTGACAACCGTGCTTTTTCCGGTTCCTGAAGGGGCAGAAAAAATGATGACTTTTCCGTTTATTTCCATCGGTTTTGAGTGCTCAAAGGTAGCCAAATTAATTAGGAAGAATAACCTGCAATAATTACTTTCGCATCAAATTAAGGGGAGCCGGTATTTCAATGTATTTTAAAGAAATATTTGATATATATAAACAAGCATGGAGAATATTGCAGGCTAAATACAAACCTACAGTTGTTAAACATGCATTGGGCTTGTCTTTGCTGTCAATTGCGGATTTCGTAGGTTTGGCTGTCCTTGTACCTTTGTTGGTTGTATTATTGAATTCCGGTTTGCATAATTCTATTTTTGGACATTATCCTGTAACATATCTGTTTGCTTTTTTAGCGGGAGTAATGCTTTTTTTTATAGTCAAAGCCTATGTTTCATTCTTTCTTCTAAAAAAACAGGCAAGTTTAGTGAGTAGAATTGTGCGGAATATTTCAGAAATAAATACTCGTCAATTTTTAGATTTACCTTATGAAAAACGCTTGGAAACCAACTCGTCTTTATTTTCAGAAAAGGTATATTTTCAACCTCTGTTAATAGGTCAGGGGATTTTTGTTCCATTGTTTGTTTTGTTTCAAGAATCTGTGGTGCTTATCTGCATTTTATGTGGTCTGTTGGTCTTCTATCCCTTTATCTCCTTAGGTCTAATGATTGTACTCGCTCTCTCCGGTATTATTATGTATAAATGGATTCGTTCGCGAACTAAAGTACTTGGGCAGAGTAATATCAGTAAACGCAAGAATCTTTTTAATGAAATTACTTTAAGCCATAGCGGTATGCTTGATATAAAGCAGAATCAGGCACAGGAATTCTATATTAAAGATATTACAGATAAAGTTTATACACTTGCCAAAGGCGAGTTGGAGACGAATACCCTCAAAGTGATTCCGTTTAGAGTCAATGAGCTGATTTCGGTTGTTGGGCTTGCAGCTATGATTCTCTATGCGTACATGATAGATTTTCAAGAAGATTTTATTTTGTTTGGGTCAGTTTTTGCGCTGGCATTATTCAGAGCTGTGCCTGCAATCAATCGTATTCAGTTAAATTTAGTTCAAATGCGACTGTATTCAAACCATCTTAAAACGTTGAATATCAATACGAGTGTTGAAATTGAGAGTGAAGTGTTAGCACCATTTTGTAAAAATTTATCAGTTAAGGCTGTAAGTCAAACTTACAGAGAAAGTAATGAACCAATCTTTAATCCGCTTAATTTTACTATCCCTGCCGGCACTATCACTGTTTTCTCAGGTCGTTCAGGTGCAGGAAAGTCAACAATGCTCAAAATTATTGCCGGTCAAGTTACGCCTTCCAAAGGTGAGTTGTGGGTTGATGGAGTTAAAATCACTCCTAACAATATCAAATCTTGGCAAAATCAGTTGACATATATTAGTCAGAAGCCATTTGTACATAGAGGAAGTATTTTGGACAACCTCACTCTTGGCTCAGACAAGGCGGTAGATAAAAAACGTGCGGAAGAAGCGCTTGTTTTGTCCGGACTCAATGAATTTGTGGATGGATGGGAAACACGTGCTATTGGAGAAGAGGGATTTAAGATTTCGGAGGGACAAAAACAAAGGTTGTTATTAGCGCGTGCTTTATACAGGAACACCCGTATTTTATTGCTAGATGAAATCACTGCTAATCTTGACTCTGAGAACACACATTACATTTTGAGAACATTGCGGGCAATGCGTCAAAGAGGGTGTACTATTATTCTCATTTCTCATAACCCGGATTTTTTTACTATTGCAGACTTAAATATAAATTTTAAAGATAAACAAATATACCTACATGAATATTCAAAATCAGAAAGTTAGATTCGCAGTTATTGGATGTGGACATATCGGAAAAAGACATGCCGAGATGGTGCATAGACATCCTGAGGCTGAATTAGTGGCTCTTTGTGATATCAAAGACAAGGCATTGTTAGGTATTGAGCAATATACTGTACCTTTTTATTCTTCAGCTGATGAGTTATTACATAATCATCCTGATATTGATGTAGTGTCTGTATGTACTCCCAATGGACTCCACGCTACTTTTGGATTGAAGGCTCTTGCTGCAAAGAAGAATCTTGTAATCGAAAAACCAATGGCATTAAGCAAAGCAGATTGCGAAAAGATGATTTTCAAAGCACTGCAAATGTCCAAACAGGTTTTTTGTGTGATGCAAAACAGATATTCTCCTCCCTCAGTTTGGATTAAAGACTTGCTTGAAAGAAGGGTGTTAGGCGATATTTATATGGTTCAAATAAATTGTTACTGGAATCGAGACGAACGATACTATAAGCCTGATACTTGGAAAGGTGATTTAGAACTTGATGGCGGTACACTATTTACTCAATTTTCTCACTTCATTGACATCATGTATTGGTTGTTTGGCGATATTACCAACATTAAAGCCAAGTTTAATGATTTTAAACACCAGCAAAATACAGATTTTGAAGATAGTGGGGTTGTCAATTTTGATTTTATTAACGGAGGTATGGGTTGTCTCAATTACTCAACCGCAGTATGGGATAAAAATCTTGAATCATCTTTGACCATTGTGGCAGAGAATGGAACTGTGAAGATAGGTGGACAATACATGAACGAAGTTGAAGTTTGTAATATCAAAGATTATCAGATGCCTGAATTGCCTGAGGCTAATCCTGCGAATGATTATGGAGGATATAAAGGCTCTGCGAATAATCATAATTTGTTTTATGAAAATGTGATTGATACCTTGAAAGGAAGGAATGTGGTTACAACGAATGCACTCGAAGGATTAAAGGTGGTAGAAATCATTGAGAGGATTTATGAAAACAATCTATTTTTAAAGAAAAAAGGCTAATTTTCAGAAGAGTTGATTTCTTATCTCACAAGTGTGAACGTGCCAGAGAACGAGTGTTTTTCTCCGTAAATTGTTATGAGTTCAACAATGTAGGTATAGATTCCTATTGCGGATTCCAGGTTTTTGCATTTTCCATCCCAACTGTTATTAGTTTTTGTTTCAAAAACCAGTTCGCCCCATCTGTTAAATATTTTTAAGTGGAAGGATGATACACCATGCATAGTTGGGAAAAAGTAATCGTTTATTCCGTCTCCGTTTGGGGAAAAGGCATCTGGGAAAAAAACTCTGTAGAGTGGTCTAATGAATACAGAACCATCAGCTGTATCTTGGCAGTTATCCTCTGAAATTGCGATAAGTCTAACTGAAAAATGTCCTGTGTCTTCATATTTGATTTGTGGCTCAAACTCAAAGAAATTGCCAAAAGGATTTATTGACCAAATCCAATTAAATGCGCCTGTACTGAGATTATTGAAACGAATGTTTAAATTATCCAAATTAGGTTCTTCTGGTGAAAATGAAAATGCAGCTAAGGGTTTTGGATAAATCGAAATACTATCTCCGTCAATTTCTGCAACACATCCATTTTGAGTAACAATCTTTATGTTTGAGGTATATGTTCCGACCTGTCCTAACAATTTTGATTGTATTGTTTTTGATTCGTTGCCTACAAGAGAATCACCGTTACTCAAGTTAATTCTATATAGGAATTGCCCTATAAGATCATGATCGAGTTTAAATAACACATTGAGTGGGCTGCACCCGCTATTAGGTGTTATTACTAATTTTGTTTGATTAGGACTCTCATACACCTCAATTTCTTTTTCAAATTTAATACTTATTCCTCTGTAATATAACAATGTCTTAAGCGCATATTTACCGGGTAATTCGTAGAGATGATATACTGTTGAATCGCCTAGTTTAATATACCCGTCACCAAAATCCCAAAGGATAGAATCTGCCGAATTTGTAAAAAGTCTTGCTTTCAGTGAATCGGATTGGCAAACATTGTCTGCAATAATTCCACAAGACAGAAAATCAACATTTACTGAATCGGATGCTGTACAATGAAGAGAAGAAACAGAAAGAGAATATTTTCCGGATTCGTTCACTTTTAACCATGTGTTTGTACTTTTATCATTCCATCTGTAGCTGGTGTATTCAGGGTGAAAGGCATCTATCATTAAAGAGCTTCCAGTACAAATAAGGGTGTCATTTCCGAGGTTCAAAGGAGTAATATTAAAAATTTCTTTCCAGAAGCTTGTCGTGTCAATGCTCCCGTTCATAAAGAGGGTTGCCTTTACCTCAAATGTCCCGTCATTGATATAAACGTGGAACACTGAATCGCTCATGCTTGTCAAAGTTGCCCCATCTCCAAATGACCAATGTATTGAATCATATTCAGCAAAGGTCATTAAGAAGACAGCAGTGTCATTTACACAAGATGCTTTACTTTCGATTTTGGGGTAATAGAGGGATGCTAGGACTTTTTCAGGCAAATAACAAGAGTTCTTTTCTGGAAGAAGAATTGCTAAAGATGAATAATTGCAAGAATCACGAGGTAAATCAGGCTCATTAATCACTGAGATAGCGGAATCATTGTAAAATACCACTCTGCATATATGTATCTCTAGATAAGTAAATTTTCTTGTTATATGCAAGTCTTAGGTTTGTAATACTATGCATTCCATTGCCAATAACTTTATGACATGCATTGGTAAGTAGCGTGTCATTCACTATAGTTACAGGACACTGGTATAAACCAAGGTCGGGATGTGCGTAATAATTTAGAGATAAATAAAAATAATTGTATGATCTTGAAAATTCAATTCCACTAACATGAGGCTGATTGTAATATCCTTGGTGAAATGGCACTTTGATTTGTCTTGGGTTGTGAGCAATTCCTGTTTCAATATCAAAATCAAGTAACAAAATACGCCTATCATTCCATAAATTACCGAAGTCATCAGTCAATGAGTTGTAAACATCAATGCCATGCACAATCAAATACTTGCCGTCAGGAGATATTTTGCAAGCACGTGCGAGCCTAATATTTACTATGGAACTATTAATGGTTATTTTGTGAGGGAACTTTAGTGCTTTAGAAATGATAACATCATTGCTATCTATACCATTCTGTGTAAACTTATAAGCATAAATGTAAAGAGTCGAATCAAATTGAGATACCCTACTTTCTAAAAGCCATACGAATCTCTTGCTAGGGTGGTTTATGTAATCGCTAAAGGTAACCGTGAAGCAACGATTGTCCTCTACAACACCACCTCTTCCGCTATCTATGTCCATATCTATGGCATATTTTGAACTGATGCAATAATGACTTCTGTTGGGTCTTTTTATTGCAAAAGGAAACATAGAAAGACTATCAATGAGTTCACTCCCTTGCATCAATCGAAAATTCTTGTTCCAAATAGTGCCTTTAGCCGTGTAAAATTGAAGATTACCATTGGAGTCGGATACACAAGTTGTAATTGGATAGTCATTAAGTCCATAAGTTGAGTTCACTATATTGAGAGTGGGATTGTTGCTTACCACGGGATCGGATGCAGTGTCTGGGAAGTAAAATGTATTATTGTCTGCAAAAATCCAATTGCTGAACTCTCTACCAGATTGAGCTGTGGAAGAAAAATGCAATTGGAGCAACAATATATAAAAGAATATTTTTCTCATTCGTCAGAATAAAGCGCGTTCATTTATTACTCTCTTTCGCTGTCTAAAACTGTTTGATGCTAATCATACATAAAATCTAAATTTTATAAATCCATTAACCATAGTTACATCAACTTAAATATATTGACAGCCGGATAAACCACAACACTGTAATACTGTTGTGAAGGTTGTTGTTTGATTTGCCCAATTAAAAATATTGCCGACCCATGGTTCAATGGGTTGCATCGTTGATGGATCTAAGAGTCTGAATAATGTAGGACACTGACATGTCCCATCACAAAATCTCATACATGGTCCAATCCATGGTAATGGATTTGGAATCCCTACATTGGAGTTTTTTAAAACAAAGCCAATATATTCATTTGGGTTTGGGTAGCCACTCCCTTGATACCCCCATGCAAAGTGCAAATCACAATCTGTTTGGTTATCTATTTCACAAACCATACCGCATGTTGAGGTGCAATAATCAATGTCTGTGGGCAAACAGGTTTGTCCTTGAGCATTACTCAATTGATTAAATGCTATTAGCATTACTAAGATTGAAAATAACTTTTTCATTATATTGGTCTTATTCATGTTAGATCTTGCTCTGGGGAGTCAATGTTTGTAAGTAGTTTTCCACAAAACCGATTTTTCATATTGGGCAAATTATGGGTTAAAAAAATAAGAATATATAAATGTAATGATGCTCTAACTTCACTCTTGTAAGTTTTCTCAATAACGTATTAAGTAGTGTTTGTACTGAGTATAGTGTATTTTGACTCAACATGAGGACTAAAAGTCTTAAAACTATAAAAGTTGGACAGTTCTAATATATACAAAGCAACCGCCCCTTCTTACTTATATAGTGAAGGTAGGCAATCTTTATATGTCCGTTTAATATGGTTTGATAAAAGTCGAGATTTGTCGGATAATTGCAGTGTAATATTAGATGAAATTCTTATCTAAGCCTGCTGAATCTCTTTAACTATATTCAAAACAACTATGTCAGGTGCTTTGAATGCTATAATTGTCTCAGCCAGACAGGGTAAAGTATAAACCTGTTATCCTAGCACGTTATAGCCAACAAATAACTTCATTATATAGATGGAACAGATATTAGCTTTAATATTGTAGCATGAATCAAATTACACTTCTCTGGGCGGATGACGAGATAGACATGCTAAAACCCCATGTGTTGTTTCTAGAGAAAAAAGGGTACAGGGTTATTACGGTCAATAATGGTGCAGATGCTGTTGAAGCAGTGATTTCACAATCGCCAAAAGTTGTGTTTCTCGATGAAAATATGCCCGGGATGTCTGGGTTGGAAGCACTTGCTCGTATCAAAGAGTCAAGACCTGAGATTCCGGTTGTTATGATTACCAAGTCAGAGGAAGAACAAATTATGGAAGATGCCATTGGGTCTAAGATTGCAGACTACTTAATTAAACCTGTCAATCCCAATCAAATTGTTCTTTCGTTGAAAAAGTTATTGGACAGCGGAAGAATAATCTCTGAAAAGACAAATCTTGGCTATCAACAAGACTTTAGAAATATTGCTATGGCAATGATGGATGCCAATTCTCTCAAGGAATGGAAGGATATTTATAAAAAACTTGTTTATTGGGAATTGGAAATTCAAAAGGCACAAGACCAAAGTATGAGTGAGGTGTTAGAAACCCAAATGAATGAGGCAAACAGGAATTTTTCTGATTTTATTGAGAAGAATTATTTCAATTTCTTGAAACAAACAGGGGAGGACAGCCCTGTAATGTGTCACAATCTCATTAGAAGAAAAGTGGTACCCCATCTCGATGAAAAAGTGCCGGTGTTTTTTATCTTGATTGATAATTTGAGATATGATCAATGGAAGGTGATTGCTGAAACTATCAAAACATTGTTTAAGGTTGAAAATGAAGGGTTGAGCATGAGCATTTTGCCAACCACAACACAGTATTGCAGGAATAGTATTTTTAGTGGATTGCTACCCTCAGAAATAGAAAAGCGTTTTCCTGATAAATGGTTTAATGATGAGGATGAAGGCGGAAGAAACCTCTATGAAGCTGATTTTTTGAAAGATTTATTACAACGGTTAAGATTAGATATTAAGCATAGTTATACTAAAGTTACAAATCTTGATAACGGAAAGGCAATGGTCAATAACATTGGAAATATGTTTCATAATCAACTCAATGTGATTGTTTATAATTTTATTGACACACTTTCGCACGCCAGAACTGATGTCAGTGTGATGAGAGAGTTGTCTGAAGATGAAGCGGCATATCGTTCGTTAACTGACAGTTGGTTTAAACACTCGCCTCTTTGGGAAGCTATGCAGAAGATGGCAGAAAAGAAAGTAAAGTTGATTATTGCTACTGATCATGGTTCTGTGAAGGTGAAAGACCCGGTGAAAATTATTGGAGATAAAAATACAACCACCAATTTGCGCTATAAACAGGGTAAGAATTTGAGCTATAATGTCAAAGAGGTTTTTGAAATTAAGAAACCCGAATTGGCTTTTCTGCCTAAGGTTCATGTAAGTTCAAGTTTTGTTTTTTGCAAGGGAACAGATTTCTTTGCTTATCCCAACAACTATAACCATTATGTGAAATATTATCGAGACACCTTCCAGCATGGGGGAATTAGTCTAGAAGAGATGTTGGTGCCATTGGTTACGTTGAGCAATTAAAATTCTATGGTTCATACACTTGAACTACAAAATAATCAGATACAGCAGGTAGTTGAATTAATTTGCAAGACATTGCCAACACGCAATATTGTTTTGCTGTATGGTGATTTAGGAGTCGGAAAAACAACGCTGGTTAAGGTAATATGCAAATATTTGGGTATTCAAGATAATGCAAGCAGCCCGAGTTTCGGATTAGTCAATGAGTATGGCAGTGGCGCCAATAAACTTTATCATATAGATTTATATCGAATCCGTTCAGTTGAAGAGTTTTGGGATATTGGGGGAGTGGAATTGCTTGAAAGTAACGCTCCTTGTTTTATAGAATGGCCCGAATTGGTGCAGGACTATATTGATGTTCATAGGAAAATCGAAGTATATATTGCTTATGCAGCTGATGAGAACAAAAGGAGATATTCAATTTATATGTAATAGAATGAGTATGGTTTAAACCTATTATTTATTATTTATTTATTTTTAGTTTTGCCCACCCTTGAACCATAAGAAGAAATGAAAAAAAGAATTCTAAGATTTTTGAAAAGGTTACCCATGTTGAATTTAATAAGAAGAGTTCTTTATGCAACACAGTATCCATTGAAGCAATTAGGCAAGGTAATCAAATGGGGTTTTACTTCACGAGAGGATACAAATTATACGTATGATCTATCAGATGACAACATGTTGTTTATGGCGCATTTTATTGCTGTAGTTACCGGCAAGCAGTACAAAGACGTTCTCACTTTATTTGATGAAATTCAACAAGATAGTTCATTGCGTTCACATGTGCTTGATGAAATTAAGAAATCTCCACTTGGAAGGTTTGCAGACAAGGAGGTAAGATTGGCTAGAAGAATTGGCTGGTATGCCTTTGTACGCATTGTAAAACCAAAGGTTGTAATAGAAACAGGTATAGACAAGGGATTAGGATCTGTAGTGCTCTGTGCCGCACTATTAAAGAACAAAGAAGAAGGGTATATTGGAAAGTATTACGGTCTTGATATCAATCCTGAAGCCGGTTACTTGCTCAGCGGTAAATACACAGAGGTTGGAGAAGTGCTTTACAATGATTCTATAGAAAGTTTAAAGACTTTTAATGAGCCTATTGACCTATTTATCAATGATAGCGATCATTCATTGGAATATGAATATAATGAATACAAAACAATTGCCCATCTCTTGACTGATCAATCAATTATTCTGGGTGATAATTCTCATTGCTCGGATAAATTAGCTTTGTTTTCTCAAGAGACAAATAGACGATTTCTGTTTTTTAAAGAAGAGCCAATCAATCATTGGTATGAGGGCGCAGGAATTGGGGTATCGTTCAAATGAGGATTCATTTGCCCTGTTTTAATCTTTCAATCCTTGTCATAATTGAATTCCCAACCTTAGGTTGCCATTAGTACCAGGCTTGTGTTGCCGGATCTTGGTTGATATTGGAGTTCTGTTCGCACGTATTTGATTTATATTGGAAGAGTTAAATGCCTAAAATTACAAACTAAACTTCTGTTGTGGTAGTCTTTAGTGTGAGTTTAATAGTTCGGTGTGAACAAAATAAACGTTCAATTTTGACAAACAATAATAATCCTCTTTTTTTGTCTCCTTAAATATTACTTA
The DNA here is from genome assembly GCA_023228875.1 of Bacteroidia bacterium. Lineage (NCBI taxonomy): Bacteria > Pseudomonadati > Bacteroidota > Bacteroidia > Bacteroidia bacterium. The sequence goes on from JALOAG010000010.1 coordinate 57,522, forward strand.
ATGAAAAGCCTTTTATTCCTATTGTCTGTATTGGTATTCTATGATATAAATGCACAAGTGGTAACTATTTTGAATTCAGTAGAGAATCGAGCTATAGAGGGTGTGAATGTAATTAGCATGACACCTGTATTTAATGCAACTACTAATGTAAATGGACAGACAGACATATCTTTGTTGGCAGATGCTAGTGGAATTGAGTTTAGAGCAATAGGGTTTAAAACAGAGATTAGAAGTTTTGCAGAATTAGAAAAAGACAAATTTATTGTCATGATGCATCCCATTGCTGTCAATATAGACGGGGTGGTAGTTTCTGCAAATCGTTGGATGCAATCAACGCAAAATGTCCCATCATTTATAGCAACAGTTAGCCCAAGGGATGTGTCATTTTTTAACCCTCAAACAGCAGCGGATTTATTAGGTTTGTCCGGTGCGGTATTTATTCAAAAAAGTCAACAAGGAGGAGGAAGTCCAATGATTAGAGGGTTTGCAGCCAACAGATTATTGTATGCAGTGGACGGAATAAGAATGAATTCAGCAATATATAGGTCTGGTAATTTACAAAATGTAATCTCCTTAGACCCTTTTGCAATGGAGAACACAGAAATACTCTTTGGTCCGGGTTCTGTGATTTATGGCAGTGATGCAATTGGGGGTGTTATGAGCTTTAGAACTTTAACACCGCAATTTTCTTATACAGCTGTTCCACTTATTAAAGGCAATGCAGTCTTGCGGACTTCTTCTGCTAATAATGAAAGAACAGGACATTTTGATGTAAATGTGGGATGGAAAAAGTGGGCAATAGTTACCAGCATTACTCATAATAATTTTGGTGACCTGAAAATGGGTTCTTATGGTCCTGATGAATACCTGAGAAGGTTTTATATTCAGCGTGTAGATAGCGTTGATAAGATAGTTGAAAATCTGGATCCTACCGTTCAAAATCCAACAGGATATTCGCAAAACAACTTGATGCAAAAAATCAGATTTAAGCCTAATCAGCGATGGGATTTTACGTATTCATTTCATTTTTCTGAAACTTCGGAATACAGCCGATTTGATAAGCTGATTGAAATGAAAAATGATTTACCTTCCTCTGCATACTGGAGCTACGGTCCTCAAAAATGGATGATGAATAATGTGGCAATCACTCATAATGCAAAAAATCGCTTCTATGATGAAATGTCTGTGAAATTAGCTGTCCAAAATACAGAAGAGAGTAGAATAAGTAGGAAATTCAAAGGAAGTGAAAAGAATATCTTAAGGACACAATTGGATAAGGTAGAAGCATATTCGGCTAATATTGATTTTCAGAAATCACATAATCGTCATCATTACTTCTATGGAGTTGAATATGTTTTTAATAATGTAATTTCAAGAGGTTCAGGATATGATATCGCGGTTCATATTCCTGTTGGAGTCGAAGATAGATACCCTCAATCAGAATGGCAGTCGTATGCAGCTTATCTTAGCTATCAATATGAGATTTCCAAGAAAATGATAATGCAAGCAGGTGGACGTTTCAATGCATATCAACTGAATTCAGATTTTACTAGGCTTTTAGCATTTTATCCTTTTGACTTTAATAAGGCTGAGGTGAATAATAACGCTATTACCGGCTGTTTGGGATTTGTCTATAAACCCAATGCAACGTGGATACTGAGTACAAATCTTTCTACCGGATTTAGAGCACCTAATGTGGATGATATCGGAAAAATTACAGACGTGGTAAATGGGGAAGTAGTAGTGCCCAACCCGAATTTGAAAGCAGAGTATGTATATAACGGAGAAGTGAATGTGGTCAAAGTATTTGGAGATATGGTCAAATTAGAAATGTCCGGTTATTATACATATCTGGATAAAGCAATGGTGAGACGACCATTTACGTTTAATGGTGAAGATAGTATCATGTACAATAGTGTATTGAGCGAAGTATATGGGATTCAGAATGCAGCTTTTGCTATGATATATGGAACCTTTGTTGGGGTTGATGTGAAATTGCCTAATGGTTTTGGATTTGCTACAAAATTGAATTATCAAACAGGAACTGAAGAGATGGATGATGGAAGTAAAACACGCCCAAGACACATAGCTCCGACTTTTGGGGTAACAAAGTTGACATACAAATACAATAAATTGAATATGCAAGTTTATAGCATGTATAGTGCGCAAGTAAGTAATCAAATGATGGATGCTTCGGAAATTAGGAAGCCTTATTTGTACGCAAAGGACAAAAACGGCAATGTATATTCTCCGGCTTGGGCTACGCTCAATTTTATGTACATGTACCAACTGACAGAAAATATTGCATTTGCTGTCGGAATGGAAAATATCCTTGATAAACGCTACCGGGTTTATCGCTCCGGCATTGCATCCCCGGGTCGCAATTTTGTATTTTCTATCAAATCAAATTTCTAATATGAAAGCGAAGTGCGCACTCTTTTTGTTTACATTCATTTCACTTGTTGTCATTTCTTGTAATAACCAAGCGGAGATTGATTACGAAAAACAACGTTCGTTAGAGTACATAGATTCATTGCAAAGTGATTTGTTAGAAATTAAACAGAAATTAGATGGCATTGACTTTGAGGAAATTGCGCATAGAAAGCAATATATTTTATCTGAAATTAAATTGATTCAAGAAGCAGTTAAACCGGAACAAAGGAGCGAAGAACTGAGCAAAATTTTGACAGACTATCACGGGTTTTTTATGATGTATGAAAACTTGGATAAGAATATAGAAACGATTGTAAAAGAGTCTGAGGAATTATTTATTCAAACAAGAACATTGAAACAATCCGTAGAAAATGGAGATTACGGGAAAGAAGATTTTAAAAAATATCTGAAAGCAGAAGCTAAAGAAATTGCACAGTTGAAAACAAAGTCAGCAGCCATACTTGACCCGGTCATTGAGTCGGAAAATATGTTCTTAAAACGCATGGAAAAATTAGAAGAGATTAGCAAAAGCCTTAAAATAGACTCTCCAACTCCGAAGGCGCAATAGGTGTAAAATTACCTTGATTCTTGAACCATGTTATTTGCCTTTTGGCATAATTGCGGGTATTCTGTTTTATTTTTTCGATACATTCTTGACGAGATAGTTTGCCGTCAAAAAAGTCGAAAAATTCTTTGTAACCAACAGTCTTCAAAGGTTCCAGTTCTTTAAATGGCATTAAGTTCCTTGCCTCCTCTTCTAATCCTTGTGCTATCATGATGTCCACCCGATTGTTGATTCTTTCATACAGAGTATTTCGTTCAATATCTATATAATAAGATACTGTATCAAAATTTCTCTTTTTAGAATGTTGTACTCTATATTCAAGATTAGATTTTCCGCTGATTTTGACTATTTCTATGGCTCTGATTAACCTTTGCGGATTATGTATTTCTGTTGTTTGATAAAAATCCGGATCAAGTTTTTGAAGAAGATTTTGCAGAGATTCGATTCCTTCTTGTTCTAATAAATTTTGTAGTTCATTTCTGATTTTAATAGAAGCATGGGGCATCTCGTCCAGTCCTTCCAACACAGCTTTGATATACAATCCGGTACCTCCGCAAAGGATGATTGTGGGGTGTTGTTGAAATAAGAGTTCAAGTAGAGCAATGGCTTCTTTCTCATACGTGCCTGCATTCAAAGGTGAATGTATCGAATGTGAAGCGATGAAATAATGTTTAGCAAGGGATAATTCTTGGGTAGAGGGTCTTGCTACACCTACATTTAACTCTTGATAAATCTGTCTGGAATCTGCGGAAACAATTGGGCAATGAAATTTTTGAGCCAGAAAAATTGCCGTAGATGTTTTACCGGAGGCGGTAGGTCCTGCTATAACAATGAGTTTGTTCAACCTTAGTCAAAAGTGGGGGTTGCTTTAGTATGAATCTTTTTCATCGTACTCATCGCCATACTCAGGTCCAAAATCATCCTCATCTTCGTCCTCTTCTTCGTCATCATCAAAATCTATCCCGTCTTCAAAATCAGGGTCTGAGATATGTCTTCCTCCTTTTTCTTTGATGAGTTGTTCTGCTATTGAGTCAAATTCTGTGTCCTCAATCAGTGGCATATCAATAATTCCGGTGTTTTGCTTAGGAGCTTTGCCTATACTTTTGTATAGAAAGGGATATGTTACGTCTTTTGCATCTTCAGCAATAATGTTTTGTAATTCAATATGGAGTGTCCACATCTGCATGAAATCATTGATATAAATAAACTTCTGATGCGGGTCGTTGATATGTTTTTTTAACAAACAATCTTGCATTAGATTTTTAGGTGTTTCAGCATCTTCAAACCCCATGTCTTCTAAGGTAATTTCTAATCCTTTTGCCCAACGATCATTGGATAAAAAGAAAGAAGCGGGTTCCATATCTTTAAATTCAATAGCGTTTAGTATTGCTGTATGAAAATCTTTAAATGTGTGATTGGGTTTCATGTCAATCCAACGGATGATTTCATCATCATCTTCAAACCATATCTTAAAACGGTAAATCATATATGTTTAAATGAGGGTGTCAAATTTATTTATTTTGAATAGTCTTGTGCAATGTTTTTGGTTTTAGACCAATTTTTATTCCTTCTGCCATCATAAAGTCAAAAGCTGCTAAATGTTCATCAGGAATTTTGCCTTCCAAAATAGCTTCTCGAATGGAGTTTTTTAATACCCCGACTTGTCTGGGGTCTGTAATTTCAAAATGCTGCAAAATGTCATTGCCGGAAATGGGTGGTTGCCAGTTTCGCAGCCTGTCTTTTTCTGCTACATCATTAATTTTCTGCTTTACCAATTCCAAGTTCGCTAAGTACTTTTTCTTTTTTACTTCATTTTTTGAGGTTATATCGGATTGACAAAGTATCAGCAAATCATCAATACTTTCACCGGCTTCAACCATTAATCTGCGTACAGCAGAGTCGGTTACAGTTTCTTTGGTAAGAGCAATGGGTCGCAAGTGCAGAAAGACTAATTGTTCCACATACTTCATTTTTTCATTGAGCGGGAGTCGTAGCCTTCTAAAAAGCGATTTTACCATTCGGGCACCTTTATCTTCGTGTCCATGAAATGTCCATCCTTCGTTTTCTACAAATTTTTTAGTTAACGGTTTTGCAATGTCATGTAAAATAGCTGCCCACCTGAGCCATAAGTTGTCAGACTGTGTAGCGACATTGTCTAATACTTCGAGGGTATGATAAAAGTTGTCTTTATGTCCTTTGCCATCCACCCATTCTACTCCTTGTAAAGCAACCATTTCAGGGAAAAAGATGTGAAGCAAACCTGTGTCAAATAAATACTTAAAACCTATGGAAGGCTTGGGAGAAAGTATGATTTTATTGAGTTCCGCAATAATTCGTTCTGAAGAAATAATTGAGAGTCTTTGGTTGTTTTTAGTAATACTTTGAAGTGTTTCATTCTCAATTGTGAAATTAAGTTGGGTTGCAAAACGAATTGCTCTCATCATCCTCAAAGGGTCATCACTAAAAGTTTTATCAGGGTCAAGTGGGGTGCGGATAATCTTTTGTTTTAAGTCTTGAATGCCATTAAATGGGTCAAATAGAGTGCCTGCATCTACATCATTCAGAGAAATGGATAGTGTGTTAATAGTAAAATCTCTTCTGTTTTGGTCGTCTTCAAGGCTGCCGTCTTCTACAATTGGTTTGCGTGAATCTCTCGAATAACTCTCTTTGCGAGCACCTACAAACTCAATTTCATATTCTGCTATCTTAACTTGTGCAGTACCAAAATTCTTGAAATAAGAAACGTTTGCATCTTCGTTCAAGTTTTCGGCAAAATGTTTGGCAAAGTCAATACCACTGCCCAATACAACCACATCAATGTCTTTACATTCTCTTTTGAGTAATAAATCGCGGACAAAGCCACCAATCAACCAAGCCGGCTGCTTGATCTGTTTGCTTGTAGCTCTTAATTTTTCAAAGATATGTCCGGTTAATTCAATTTGCATTTATGAGGGGTGCGAAGTTACAGTTGATAAGTCAATAAATACATAGCCTTTTCAGTGTGTTTTTATTGTAAAATACTGCGATATTCTTTGGAGAGAGGCTCGCGACCTAAATACATTTGACCAAAGAGCAACTGCCCTTCATCATTTAATCTGAAACCATCATAAAAGAATCTGCTGTCGGAGGGGAAGTTTTTATATAAATCGACCCATGTAATTTTGTTTGGAAGATTTCCTTTGATTTCAAGGAGCATGCTGTAATAGATCTCGGCATACCAATATGTTGGTACTTGTTCTGAAACCACAATTTGATCGAGAGGCATTTTACTATATCGGTCATTTCTATATGTACTCCAGAGCATAGGAGCAGGAATAATGATTAATTTGACTCCTTCTTTGTTGCAGAATGTATGAAGAGATTTAATGTTTCGCGCAATTAAACGTGCTTCTGCCTTTAACTCTTTTAAAACCTTCTTGTCTGTTAGGGGGAATGAATCCTTATAGCCCTGTACAGTGCGAAATGGATTGAATAAATATACGCTGTCTTCTATGTTGCGATTATCTATAGCCTTTATAGATTTCAAAATCTCTATCTCATTTGAATTCAAAAGTTTGCCTTGTCCATCTGACTCAAACTTGTAATTCGGAAGTGCAATTAAATCATGCAGTATCCCCGCATCTATCTGTAATACGAGTGTGTTTGGAGTGTGATGTGAAAGATATTTTTTGAGAGAAGTAATGTTGTGTAAGAATTTTTGATTGGTTGAAATATCAACAAACTGAATTGATGTGTTTTGCGGATTTGATTTTAATACATGGTGCAACCATAAACAGCTATGTAGGCTATCTTTGGTAGAAGTGCTGAGATAAAAAATAGTCCGTTTTTTCTGAGAATGTTTCGGCTCGATTTTCAAAATATTGTCAGGTGTTGCATCCCACGCTGCGGTTTCTTTATGATGAAAAGTTAAAAAAGGGTTGTATAATTTGAGGCTAAATTCAATTACTACAATACATCCCAACAAGGCTCCCAACAATATAAACAATCTCCTTCCCAAGCAATAAATATTTAGCGCAAAGATATTTTTTGTTAAAATGAATTCAAATAGTATTTTCGCAGCCCTGTTCACAAGAATATGCCCGGGTGGCGGAATTGGTAGACGCGCTGGTCTCAAACACCAGTGAGGTAACACTCATACCGGTTCGACCCCGGTCCCGGGCACTCTTCTTCTCTTGTCTGATTTTCTAAACAGGTCTTTATAACTATTCTACTGTAATACCGCCTTTTGTATTCTTACAAAAAATCGAATAACTACTTTCGTAGGCTAAAATTTGAATATATGAAGTTTGCTAAATTATCCGGTGTTGTAGTTTTACTTGCTTTGATGGTAGCAGGGTGTGTTTCAGAAAGGAAATACTCCGAATTAAAAGCCCAATATGACGAGTGTGTTCAAAAACGTGACAAGTATGAAAGCAGTTTCAAAAAAGCGGAAGCACAACTGATTGTTGAAAAGGAAACGGTTGAGCGTATGCAAAAAGAAATCGCTTCTTTAAGAATTGATTCTGCCGAATGTTATATGGCTTTAGAAAGAACTAAAAAGCTTTACAATGATTTGCAAGACCTTCAGCAAAGAATTATTGCAAATTCTCGTGATGAGCAAGATAGAACAAAAAGAGATTTGCAAGAAACCTCCGAATTGCTCAGACTCAAAGAAAAAGATTTGATGGATAAAGAGGAGCAATTGCGCCAAACAGAGTTAAGAATTAGGGCATTGGAAGCGGATTTGGCAAAACGTGAAGCGAGAGTAATTGAGTTAGAAAGAATTTTAAGGTCTAAAGATTCAACTGTGCAAGTCCTCAAAGATAAAATGCAAAAGGCATTATTTGATTTTCAAAACAACGGACTCACTGTGGAAGTGAAAAATGGAAAAGTATATGTCTCAATGCAAGAAAAGTTATTGTTCAAATCCGGTAGTATTGAAGTTGATCCGCAAGGAAAGAAAGCGTTGCTTGAATTAGCAAAAGCCTTGTTGGAACAGCCGGATGTAACAATTATGGTAGAAGGACATACAGACGATGTGCCTGTTATTAAAGGCAGTTCGATTAAAGATAATTGGGACTTGAGTGTACTTAGAGCTACTTCGATTGTCAGAATTTTGACAGATGAAGGCCATATTGAACCAACACGCATCATAGCATCAGGAAGAGGCGAGTTTGTTCCATTAAATCCGGCAAAAACACCAGAAGCGCGTACAATGAATAGAAGAACTGAAATCATTCTTACTCCTAAATTGGACGAATTGATTAAAATTTTGTCAAACTAAATTTGACGTGCAGATTGCCTTATATGTCATAGGTAAAACTAATCTTCAAGGTGTTCAACCGCTGATTGATGAATATTCGAAACGCGTAAATAGATTTGTGAAATTTGAGATGCTTGTTCTTGCAGATATCAAGAATGCAGGAAGTCAGACTGTAGATATATTGGTAGATAAAGAGGGTGTTTCTTTTCTTTCCAATATTAAAAGAGACGACTTTGTTGTGATTTTAGATGAAAGAGGAACGCAACTTTCATCAATCGCATTTGCGGATAAATTGCAGGATATGATGAGTACGGCAAGAGGGAGGATTGTGTTTCTGATTGGCGGAGCGTATGGATTTTCTCAAGATGTTATTAATCGTTCCAATTATTCATTGTCGCTTTCTAAGATGACCTTTAATCACCAAATGGTTAGAGCAATTTTTATAGAGCAGTTGTATAGAAGTATTGCCATCTTAAAAGGATTGCCATACCATCATGAGTAAATAGGAGTTTACTTTTTTCTGACTATCTCAAAACTTTTGAAAGAATTTGCAACCTGAATAGATTTGACATACACATCAGATACTTTGCTCCAGATATTTCCTTCCTTACATTTTTCAATAAAAACGTCCAGGTTCCTTTGAGTTCCACATGCAACAATCAAGACAGAGCCGTCTGCTTGATTTTTCACCCAACCTTTGATGTCTAATTTTACTGCAAGTTCCTTGGTAAATTTGCGGTAATAAACACCTTGTACCGAACCCGTTACGGTTAATTCAATGCATATGTCAGGAATAGATTCAAGTGTTTTATTTCGTAGTCTCATGTGTCAATAGGGATACACAAAATTAAACGAAGAATAATGATGTTGTGTGCTTTTTGACGAGAAAAGTATTCGAGCAGATGAAAGACCAAAATCAGATTAAAAGAATTTTAAAATTAGTTTGGGATTGAAAAAATACTTCCTATATTTGCACCCTCAAAACAAGGGACATGTACGCAATCGTAGAAATAGCAGGTCAACAGTTTAAAGTAGAGAAGGATCAATCTTTATTTGTACACAGATTAGAGAATGAAGCCGGTTCAAGTGTTGATTTTGATAAAGTTTTGTTAGTTGACAACGAAGGAAAGATATCTGTTGGTTCTCCAACTGTAAAAGGAGCATCAGTTAAAGCTTCAATTTTAGAACATGTACAAGGGGATAAAGTTCTTGTATTTAAAAAGAAGCGTAGAAAAGGATACAAAAAATTAAATGGACACAGACAACAATTGTCCAAGATTAAAGTTGAAGCAATTACAATCTAAGAAGTAAAGTAAAATGGCACATAAGAAAGGAGCAGGTAGTTCGGATAATGGAAGAGAGTCGCATAGTAAACGACTTGGCGTAAAATTGTACGGTGGTCAAATTGCTAAAGCCGGCAACATTATCGTTCGTCAGAGAGGTACAGTTCATCATCCAGGTGAAAATGTTGGTATGGGTAAGGACCATACACTTTTTGCATTGATTGATGGTACTGTAACTTTCAAAAAGAAAAAGAATAACAGAAGTTTTGTTTCTGTTGTTCAAAATTAAATTGAAGTTTTCATAGTTTAAAGTTAATGGTTTGGAATTGCCCCGATTACTCGGGGCTTTTTCATTTATAGGGAGTTAGCAATTAGTGTATAAACATTCACATTTACTTGTGTTTTAGTTCTATTTTTGATGCCCAAGATGAAAGTAATCGAGACTGGGCTGGAAGGCTTATTGCTTATTGAACCTAAGGTGTTAGAAGATGCAAGAGGCTATTTCTTTGAAAGCTATAATAGAGAAGTTTTTGTAAAAAATGGTATTGATGATGTCTTTGTTCAAGACAACCAGTCAATGAGCATGAAAGGCGCTATTAGAGGATTGCATTTTCAGAAAAATCCTCATCCTCAAGCAAAACTCGTTAGGGTGGTGCAGGGACGAGTTTTAGATGTAGTGGTGGATATCAGAACAAATTCGCCAACTTTTGCTAAAGTATATTCTGCAGAATTAAGTGAGTCAAATAAGTTGATGATGTATATACCTGTTGGATTTGCGCATGGGTTTGCAACATTGGAAGATTATACTGTTTTTCAGTATAAATGTTCGGACTTGTACTTTCCTGAAACTGAAGGCGGTATTTTTTGGAATGATGCAGACCTTAATATTCAATGGGGTGTGCAGCATCCGATTATTTCTGATAAAGATGCTCGGCTGCCACTTTTTAAAGATTTTCGCTCTCCATTTTAAATTTGCTTTAAAAATTGGATTGTATTAACACCGTCTGCATAATCCCATAACTCAGGGTGTTGAGTTGCTCCAAAACTGACTGTATTCATTTGTAAATCCTTATTGTTTGCTACAACACACTGAATATTCTCTCTTTCGGAATTTAATCCGGACAATAAGGTTGATATGTCTTTATAATAACTATATCCCAACATTGCCACAGGTGTTTGCAATTGATCACGCTCAACCATAATCAGACATCCGGTATCAATATGTTTATCCAAGTTCATCAACAAAATTGCTTTATGGTAAGTGTAGTTGTTTGCGTATTTGTGATGATTAATTAGGTCTAAATATGGTGTCCAATATTTTATTATGTTTTCTAAGTCAAATTTTTCGGGTAGAAACAAATGTGTAACGTTTCTACAACCCATCCCAAAATAACTGAAAACATCTTTCCCTAATGCCTTGATTTCTTCATCTGTTGTGCTGTCGTCAATGATTGCAACAGATGTGCGGTTCTTTCTGATTAGATTTGGCTTGTTTTTGAAATAATATTCAAAGTAACGGGCGCTGTTGTTACTTCCGGTCCCAATGTATGCATCTACACCCTTTACGAATCCTTCACTAAGCATGATTTTGTGCTTGAGTTCGGGGATGGAGTCTGTTAATTGTGATACAACCCATTTAATGAGTACCGAATCTTGTGAAGATGGCTTTATGATTACTGAATGACCTACAATTAAGCAACATAAGATGTCGTGTAGTCCAACCAATGGCAAGTTCCCTGCTAAGATTACCCCCACTTTTTTATTACTAACTTCAATGTTTTCTCTAATTCCTTCTCTATCAATCCATGCTTCAATACTTACAGTGGTGAGTGAGTTAGCCCATGATTCAAAAGCTAATTTGCAGTTTGATTGTGTGAACCAAGGATTTTCTATTTCTGCCTTTTGAAATAATTCAATGTTATCTGTATTTTGAGCAAATATGGATTGAAGCGTTTTTAGTAGCTGAATGGATTGAAGAGCCATGCTGCAAAGGTATGCTTTAGTCTTTTATATGATTAGCCGGAACATGCTGTAAAGTAATTTTCTAAAATATAAATCCTATTTTTGACCCCATGTCAAACAAGCGCGGATTTTTAATACTGTTAACGATATTTTTCTTTTATACACATTATTCCTATGGGCAAAAGGGTTTTAGAGCAGGTTTAGCATTGACACCAAACCTTTCAAAAGCCAATCTCTTAGATCCATTGCCTGAAGATTTTAATAGGAAAAATGCACCAGGTGTTGTAGGAGGGTTAATGATACAGTATGGTTTAAATTCAGGTATTGCGTTTCATTCAGGCTTTTTGTTGTCATCTAAAAGTTATACTATTATCAATTATGATAACAATATTAATGGTACGATTAGAGGCAATGTGGGGGGATTCGAAGTTCCATTGGGTTTTTATTTGCGTCAACCTATGAATAAGCAATCATTTATGCGAGAATTGGTTGGGGTGAGTGCATTTTATAACAGCAATAAAGATAATATTTCTTTTTATCGCTCAACCCCCGAAAATCCTTTTGCTTTAGAAGTGATTATCAATAAAAGAATTTCATATAGTCTTAATATTGGCGTGGAGTTTATGAGAGAGTTTGAGAGTGGTCATGCGTTTACGGTTGGGGTGCTTTATAAAAGAGGTATGGGAAATCCAATGACTTTAAACGTAATCAATGATAAGAATTCAAGAACCCCTTTGTTTGAAATGGGTTATTCAGGTAGTTATCTGGGTTTGAATTTTAGTTTTTTGTTTGATTTCAATGACTTAAAGCCAATGAAAGGTGATTTGTATTTTGATTAACAATTAATATTCAGGGCGTTTTAATAGTTCAGCAACTATGATAGCTTCTTTCGATGGGATACCCAGAATGTCTATTGGTTCTTCATTTACATCAAGGTCTATCAATTCAATATTTTCTCGCTTTGAAACTTGAGGCGTTGGTGTTGATTGATATGTGTATTGTTTATTTGGCGTGTATTCCTCAGATATATGGTAATTTTTTTTAACTCTTTGGGATGGTGTTTGATTTGGGAATTCTACTTTTGAACTTGTGTTTTGCTGTGATGTTTTCTCCTTGTTCTTTTTGGAAGAGGAGAATTTATATAACATATACAAAATGGCAAAGATGACATAAATAAAAGTCTCTATACCGGAAGAAGCAAAATGAAACATAAAGGCAAAAATAACGCAAAAACATTTACACGCAAGATGTTCTATATAATCTTAGCCGGTGGAAATTTGGCTGACCCGATTCAACAAATCAATTTTGCAAAGAGAGAGTTAAGAAATTTGTCTATTAATGGAAGTATTTTACAATCATCTCTTTATAAGACTAAAGCTTGGGGTAATATAGACCAGCCGGATTTTTTCAATCAGGTATTTGCTTTCAAGTCAACATTGCCGCCATTATTTGTTATGAAACAACTATTAAAAATAGAGGAGCGTAAGGGTAGAAAGCGCAAAGAGAAATGGGGTGCCCGAATACTGGATTTGGATATGCTATATTGCGGCAAACAAAAGGTAAATTCTGCTCAATTGATAGTTCCTCATCCTGAAATTCAAAATAGAAGGTTTTGTCTTGTTCCTCTTGCTGAATTATTGCCGAAGTTTATCCATCCAACACTCCGTTTGATGAATAGTCAATTACTTAAACAATGTAAAGACGATGGATTTGTTGAAAAATATTGAACCGCCACATATAGCTCCCGTTTGTATTTTCCCAACTATTAGCTGGTTTATGCATTATGTAGTAGAACAACAGAAACTTTGTCTTTCAAATAAAATCTACACCCCTAAATCCTTTTCAGGTAATAGGTTTGTTTTAATCGGACCCAATAAAATCAGTAGTTTTAGTGTTCCGTTGCAAAAAGAGTCTTTAGGTGCAGGTGTTTCAGATGTGCTAATATCGAATCAATCCAAATGGTTAAAGGAATTAAAAAACACATTGCAAACTATTTACGGGAAGACATCTTATTTTGAATACTATGATTATAAATTGTGGGATGTATTTGAGAAGCTACAAGATGAAAAGTTGCTAAACTTAGCCCTTGGTACCTTGGGATGGGCTCACAAAGCTTTGCAATGGGATGTTGAGATAACACTCACTGACCATGTTGCAACTGAACTATTGACTGAGTTTGAGATAACTCCCTATCCTCAACCATTTATGGATAGATTTGGATTTGTGCAAAATGCCACTGTCTTTGATATTATTTTCTGTTTGGGTCCTGAAGCGGCTCTGAGAATGCGATATTGAGCCTTGTGAACATATGTTCCAATATAGTGAATAGCTGTTCATAAACATCTGACTCCGTAGTAAATGGAATCAAGAAAGGCATACATTTGCAACTGTAATTCTAAATTTTCTTATGATTTCTAAACGTGTGAATAGCCTTTCCGAATCTGAAAGTATTGCAATGGCAAAACGAGCCAGAGATTTGACTGCACAAGGATTTGATATAGTTAGTTTGAGTATGGGCGAACCGGACTTCCCAACTCCTGATCACATAAAAGAAGCTGCAAAGGCTGCACTTGATGCCAATAAAACACATTATCCACCGGTTGCTGGCATCCCTGAATTGCGCGAAGCAGTTTGTTATAAATTAAAAAGAGATAATCAACTTGTTTATAAGCCTGAGAATATTGTGGTTAGCACAGGTGCAAAGCACTCGCTTATGAATACTATCCTCAGTTTGATTGACCCAGGAGATGAGGTAATTATTCCTACACCATATTGGGTTAGCTACAAAGAGATTGTGAAATTTGCTGAAGGTGTGCCGGTGTTAGTAGAAGGTAAAATTGAAAATAACTATAAAATTACACCTTCTCAATTAGAGCAAGCGATTACACCCAAAACAAAAATATTGCTTTTTTCTAATCCATGTAATCCCACAGGTTCATTTTACACAGAGTCTGAATTAAAAGAATGGGCAAAAGTGTTAGAGAAGTATCCGCGTATCTTTATATGTTCCGATGAAATCTATGAGTATATAAATTTCACAGGCGCACATTTTAGTATTGCGCAGATTCCATCTATGTTTGAGCGTACTATTGTTATAAATGGGGTGAGTAAGGGATATGCTATGACCGGGTGGAGAATCGGATATATTGCTGCTCAAAAAGAAATAGCAGTGGCTTGTGAAAAACTTCAAGGACAATTTACTTCAGGAGCTAACTCTATAGCTCAGTATGCTGCTGTTGCTGCACTTGGTGATAACCTTGAACCAAGTAAAATGATGAACAAGAAGTTCCAAGAAAGAAGGGATTTAGCATTGACTTTGTCTGCGCAAATCCCAGGATTTAAAACAACTGTTCCAGATGGAGCATATTATCTTTTCCCGGATGTAAGCGCTTATTTTGGAAAGAAGACAGAAAGCGGAGAAGTGATACAATCAGACTATGATTTGGTAATATATTTATTGAATACCGGTCATGTTGCAACTGTGCAAGGTTCTGCCTTTGGTGAGAAAAACTGTTTGAGACTTTCTTTTGCTACTTCAAATGAGAATTTGATTGAAGCATTTGTAAGAATGAAAAATGCCTTAAGTAAACTTAAATAAAAAGTTATTATGCAGCACGATTTGAAAACTCTTTTTAAGGGGAAGCGGGTATTAATTGTTGGTGATATCATGCTGGACTCATATATCTTTGGGAGTGTTGAAAGAATTTCGCCCGAAGCTCCGGTTCCAGTTGTGGCTATCGAAAAAAGAGAGAATCGTCCGGGTGGTGCTGCCAATGTTGCTTTTAATATTAAATCCCTTGGTGCGATTCCAATGCTTTGCGCTTTTGTTGGAAATGACTCAGAAGGTGAAATTATGAAAAATATTTTGCTTGAAAATGAAATTTCAAAGGATTATATCATGGTCTCTCCGACTCGCAAGACGACTGCAAAATTGAGAGTGATGGCACAAAAGAATCAGCTGCTTCGCCTCGATTACGAACAAACAAATGATTTAAACCAAGATGAAAATCTCTTATTGTTCAATTCATTTAATGCAGCCATTGCACAAGCTGATGTTGTCATTTTAGAAGACTACAATAAAGGAGTATTAACTTCAGACAATATCTCAAAACTGATATCCATTGCACATGAGCATAATGTTCCTGTAACTGTGGATCCTAAAAAGAAGAATTTTTGGGAATACAAACATGTCGATATGTTTAAACCCAATTTGAAAGAGTTAAAGGAAGCTCTTAATTCAACAGATAATTTATCCGATGAGCACTTTTTTCTAAAGGCAATCAAGGAAATGGAAATGAATCTGTCTAATAAGATTAGTTTTATAACCTTGTCCGAAAGGGGTGTTTTTATTAAAGATCAAGAACAACAACATTTTTTACCTGCATTTGTTAGAACCATTGCCGATGTTTCGGGAGCAGGCGATACTGTTATTAGTGTTGCATCACTTTGCTTAGCTGCCCGAATGCCGATAAAAGACATAGCTTTTATTGCAAATCTTGCCGGAGGATTAGTGTGTGAGCATCCCGGTGTAGTTCCCATTAATCTTGAGAGGTTAGAATCTGAATATTTAAAACATAGCCACTCAAATGGCAGCATTTAAAAATCGTAGAATCTGGTTTTTTGAACATAATAGTATCATCCTTAGATGGAATAGGGTGATTATTAACCTCATTTCATTTGTTGTATTCGGACTTATGATTGCGAGGTATGGATTCAACTTTGAAGGTAAGACTTCTGAACTTTGGATTCCAACCATCAGGGCTTTCTATTTTATTTATGCATTCAATTTTTTGTTTAGAATGTCAATAGAGCGCAAAAAGATTACATTCATCCGTGCACATTTGTTTGAAACTTTGATATTCTGTTTAATTGCTTTAGGTGGAATAAGCTATTTTGGCTTTTCAACTTCTCACCTTCAGAAGTTTGCAAGTATCATGGGAAACGATAGGAAGTATTACGAGTTCTTCTTGCTTTTCTTTTTGTTGTTATTGGCTTTAATTGAGTTTGTCAAGTCGTTGAATTTTGTTGTTTCAAGTACTATTAAACCTGCCATCCTCTTTTTATTGTCGTTTGTCTTTGTTATTAGTGCAGGTACAGGCTTGTTAATGTTACCGGGGTTTAATAATCAAAACACATTTCTTGATTTCTTTGATGCATTATTTGTTTCAACAAGTGCGGTATGTATCACAGGTCTTTCCACTATAGAAATTGGAACCTTTTTTAATATAAAAGGACAAATTATACTACTGCTTCTAATTCAAATGGGAGGTGTTGGCTTGTTGACTTTTGCTTCGTTTTTTGCGACTTATATCAAGAAGGGCATTGGAATTAAACAACAAGTATTGATGAATGAGTTATTTAATATGGATTCTTTGAACAGTAGTTTTTCTTTTATTAAGAGAATGCTTTTCTTATTCTTTGGATTGGAACTAGTTGGAGTTGCTGCAGTCTTATTGTCTTGGGGAGATTATCCTTTTGAATCTTTTGGACAAAAATTATATTACACTATTTTTCATGTAGGTTCTGCCTTTTGTAATGCGGGTTTTTCATTATTTCCAGATGCAACCAAAAACGAAATCATAAATCGAATGTATTTATGGCAGTATGTTATGGGAGGTTTAATGATTTTTGGAGGCTTAGGATTCCCTGCATTGATTGATGTGTTTTCAATTAGAAGACTGCGAGAAAGAGTACGACTTACTTGGAAAGGTTGGGAATTAGGGACTAAGATTTCACTTTATTCATCCTTAATATTACTCATCATTGGGTGTTTGTTTTTCTTTTTTCTTTATATCAATGGGAGCTTTTATCAAGAGAATACAATTGAAAAACTTTCAATTTCTTTCTTTCAATCAGCTGGATTAAGAACAACAGGTATGGGTTCTGTAGATTTAGCGCTGGTCCCACAGTCTTTAATATTATTGTGCATGTTTTTGATGTTTATAGGTGGAGGTTCATCTTCTTTAGCAGGGGGAATCAAGACTAGCACTTTTGTTGTAGCATTTGTAGCTATTTTGGGTACTATTTCAGGGAAAAAGGAAGCCATATTGGGCGGAAGGAGTGTATCTAATGAACTTATTTATAAGGCATTTGCAATCATTGTTTTCTCTGGGAATTATATCCTGTTGGTCATCACCGCATTGAGTTTTTCAGATCCCGACATCCCTTTCTTGAAACTCACTTTTGAAGCTGTTTCAGCATTTACAAATACCGGATTGTCGATGGGAATAACCTCTAGTATGAGTGATGTTGGTAAAGTGATTTTAAGTTTTGCTATGTTTGGAGGCAGGGTAGGTGTATTAACGCTGGCATTTGCATTAAGTTCTAAAGCCAAACCTAATACTATCCATTACCCTAAGACACATTTAATTATTGGATAAATGGGAAAATTAACTGAAAATAAATTTAAGATTTACCTTTTTTTCGCCATTATGCTATTGGTATTATTGGCGGTTATATTATTAAGAAAGATATTCTTTTAGAATAAACCATTTAGAGCAGTTTCAATCTTTGTAATAACCTGGTTGGTTGCTTCAGGAGAGTTGATGAAATCCAATTCATCAATATCTATAATTACAATGTTCCCTAAGTTGTAGGTTGAAATCCATGCTTCATATCTTTCGTTTAGCCTTTTTAAATAGTCTAAGCGAATTGAATCTTCATAATCTCTTCCTCTTTGTTGGATTTGTCTTACCAATGCTGGAATTGATGCACGTAAATAAATCAGTAAGTCAGGAGCTTGAATCATGGTGTTGAGAGATTGAAATAGAGCAATATAGGTTTCAAAATCTCTTGTACTCATCAAACCCATTGCGTGTAAGTTCGGTGCAAAAATATAAGCATCTTCATAGATGGTTCTGTCTTGAATTACACTGTTGGAGTTTGAACGAATCTTCTTGATACTATTAAACCTGGCATTGAGAAAATACACCTGAAGGTTAAAGCTCCAGCGTTGCATATCTTCATAAAAGTCATTGATATATGGATTGTCTTGCAAGTCTTCTAATTGTTCGTCCCAATTGTAATGTTTTGCTAATAGTTTAGCTAAAGTTGTTTTGCCTGAACCTATATTTCCTGCAATGGCTATGTGCATGTTGTTTCCTTTCATTTCTTTTTATATGACGAGTCAAATTTCAATAAAATTTCTTAATTCCAATAATTTCACGAATTTCTTTTATGGTTTTAGATGCACTTTCTCTAGCGCGCTCTGCACCATCTTGAGCTACTCGAGATAAATATTTGTTATCTGCTAATGTGTCTGTGATTTTTTCTCTATATGGAGCTATAAAATTCTCCATATCATCGGCAAGTTGTTTTTTGAGATCTCCGTAACGGATGGTGCAATCATTATATGCATTCCTATATTGTTCAAGAATTGTCTTGTCTGAAACTAACTCCATTAAACTAAAAATGTTTGCAATAGGTTCAGAAATCACAGCATTAGGTTCTGTAGGTCCAGAGTCTGTAACAGCACGCATAATTTTTTTTCTTAAAACACTTGCTTCTTCACCCATATAGATACAATCTGATTCTCCGGCAGATTTACTCATCTTACCTGTGCCGGTTAAACCAGGTACTTTCACTAATTTGTTTCCAAAAGAGAATGCTTGGGGTTCTGTAAAGTATTCGCAATGATAAAGTCTGTTAAATCTATTTGCAAATGTGCGTGTCATCTCAATATGTTGTTCTTGGTCCTTGCCTACAGGAACTTTATTTGCTTTATGAATTAATATGTCGGCTGCCATTAATGTAGGGTAGGTGAGTAACCCTGCGTTAATATTATCAGGTTGTGTTTTTGCTTTTTCTTTGAAAGTGCTCACACGTTCGAGTTCGCCTTTATAAGCATTCATGTTTAAGTATAAATACAACTCTGTTACTTCCGGTAAATCACTTTGAAGATAAATAACCGATTTTTCAGGGTTCAATCCAAGTGCAAGATATTCTGCAAGAACACGTTTGACTGATTGGTGTAAGTCTGTAGGTGTTGGATGTGTAGTGAGAGAATGATAGTCTGCAATAAAGAAATAACATTGAT
The DNA here is from genome assembly GCA_023228875.1 of Bacteroidia bacterium. NCBI lineage: Bacteria > Pseudomonadati > Bacteroidota > Bacteroidia > Bacteroidia bacterium. The sequence goes on from JALOAG010000010.1 coordinate 77,042, forward strand.
AAGCATCCTGCATTTTCAGAAAATTAGAAACTGCACCAAAGTAGTTCCCTATGTGTAATTGGCCTGTTGGACGTATTCCGCTTACGACTCTTTCCATTCGGGCAAAAATACATTTAATAAACGCATTTATGAATTCATGTGAATAAAAAAAGGGCTTCTACTGAAGCCCTTTTTTATCGTGTTTTAGATTGTGTTTAATGTTTTTCTCTTATGAGAACAACAATACCGCTTACATCATCTTCTTCCATGCCTTTAAATCTGTATTTCAATTGATAGATATATTGACCATCAGGGCATATTGCACCAGTATTGTTTACTGTACCATTCCAATCAAAATCGGCATTATCTGATTTGAAAACTATATCACCCCAACGATTGCGAATTGTTAATTCATATAAATCATGACCGTTAATTGGAATATCAAACACGTCATTCAATCCATCTCCGCCTTTGCCATCTGCTGCAGGTGTAAACACGTTCGGCACTTGAATTTTTCGGAAGAATGAAATCTCCTTACAAACGGTGTCAATACAGCCTCCCGGATTCTCAACAATTAGACATACATACCATACGCCAAGTGAATCAACGTAATTGTTGCATACTTTTTCATCGTTAGTTTCAATTACTTCCTTAAATGGCTCTCCACTCTGAGTGATGTCTGTAGTGTGGTAGAATCCCCAACGATTTTTTGTTGAATTATAAGATGTGTTTTTGAAGCAGAAATTAGGTGATTTAGTTGAATCAATCTCAAAATCAGCAATAACTGAATCAACGTAAACCAGAATAGTGTCTGATGCTGGGCATTTAAGAATATTTGGATCCATAATTCCATCTACTGTTATCATAAATGTTCCTACCCCAAAGAATTGCTTTTGTATAACTGAATCAGGTCGAGTAAGCGTATCACTAAAACCTTTTGCAGCATCAAAATTCCAATGGTAATTTATATAATCCGGATCTCCGGTAACTTTAAAAGTTACAATGTCTCCAGGACAGATTGTGTCTTTATCGGCAGTTAATTCTACAGGACTCTTACCAATTACTTTAATGCCATATTTAGGTTGGCTATTGTCTATTGTATCAGGATAAGTAAATCCGCAGAATCTGCCAGCTACAGAGTCAAACATTGTGAGATAAGCATAATAGGTAGTATCACCTAATCCAAAGAATGTGTATGCACGTTTAAAGGAATCTAGCTGATTTGGTGCCTTTTCAGACAAAGTAGTATTGTCTCCAAATCTCCATACCCATTCTGAGTGAGGTGTAATACGTTCGCTCTTGTTATAGAATACAATAGAATCCCCTGAACAGATTTCTTGAATATCTGTTGTAAAATCAGGAATTGGACCGGCAATAATAAAGGTCTTTCTGATAGAGTCTTCACAACCGAGCTTGGTTTTTAATCTAAAGAATACTTCAAATGTACCGGCTCTTGTGTAATTATGTCCAATATTAAAGCCTAAATATGGAGGGTAGGTTTGTCTGTTAAACAAATCAGGCTGTTTTCCATCCCCCCAGTCTATATACCATTCTATGATTTCGTCACAATCGTAACCTAATTTTTGTGGACATGGGTCAACCAAAATTGTTGAATCAAAGAAGGTAACAATGTTTATGCAGGCATTTAATGTATCTTTAAATCCAAAATTAGAGAATAAGCGAGTTACATAGATGTTTTGGTATAGCGTATCTTGGCAACCGGTACTGTCACTGGCTGCTAACCTCATTGTATAAATTCCTGAGTCAAGGTAATAAATTTTATTAGGGCCGTTTCCTCCAAGAATGACAGGACTATAACTGAATGTACCATAAGGGTTTGTGCCTGAATTATTGGGTGCAAAAATAGTGTTAGGATCTCCGGGGTTATCATCGCCTTTTGACCAATCCCATTTTGTGAATCCTTCAATTTTAGGTTGACCTGCTTGACTTTCCCTCGTTCCCCAGTAATCTATACAATCCATCCATACCGGCATTCCGCAAGGAGAAGGAACATTATTATCAGGGTCAATATGGAAATATCGGAAGTATGGCGTGCCTTCAATCTCGGTTTCTTTACAGATAATAGAGTCGGTAACTTCTAATTTATTATAGAATCCAACAATAACCCTATAACCACTCTGCACAAGACATCCTCCAATTCGAGATCTGATTTGGAAAATAAGGTTAAATATACCATTCTCTTCAGCAATGAATGTGTATGCATTGTTCGGATAGTCTGCAGGTGCATTGTTATATTGATCTAAGCCGAAAATGGATGTATCACGGAAATGAGTTGAAGTTCTCTGTGTGGGTGTGATATACCAGATGATTCTATCGCCTAGACCGGTAGTGTCAATACATTCAAGTTCGAATATTTGTGCAATTTCTTCGTTTGATAGTTCTGCAAGTTTAAACCCTAATGCATCAAAAGCGGGTTCTAAAATATCAAATATTTGAGAAACGTCCGCTTCTGCTTTCCATTGCTGAACAGTACCAATTGAGAAACGTTCTTTCTTTAAGCTTTGAGTTGTGCCACCATAAGTTCGCAATACTTCTCTATTAAGAAAATTCTCTAGGTAGGTTCCCCCGTTTTGAGGTACAAACCACTCGTAGTTTTCTAATACTTGATAAGAATAGAAAGGAAATCTTCCACCTTCTTCTACATCACTTGGGGCATAACGTGTAAAGGTATATGAAATTTGGTCAGCATCATAAGGAACTGTCAAGTTTCCTTTCTTTACTTTCATTACCAAAGAGTCTCCCTTACATACTTTATAAACATTCGTGTAACCGGCTAAAGGTTGAGCAGGAACCAATATCTCAACAGCCGGATCAATAACAGGGAATTTAATGAATGAATCATAATAAACTGTATCGTAGCACATGTTTGGTGGTTGTCCATTTCCGATGATTATTCCAACGTCTGCATACCCACTCAAACTATCCTTAATTGAACCGGCATTAGGGTATGCAATAAAGAGTTTGTTTGGATAAGGGCCTGACATAGGATATGGCATAATAGGACTGGGGCTTTGATAGGTTCCTGTTTGCCCGCCCGGTAAGAACGGAATCCAATTATTCCCTAATGATGTATCAGGGTTAATATATGCTTCACTTGAGGTACATCCGGGTTGAGTTCCTGGGTCTAAGTTAAAGGTAATGCCATAGTTAGGTGGTCCGCCAAAGCAATATCGTCCTTCTTTTCTTACACCGGATGCGCGTGGTTTCATAATGGAAATCTGCGTGGTAGCTTGGCTCTCACACGCCAGTGCATGACAGGTGTCTTTATGATATAATTTCACATTATAACATCGAGGAATTTCTAAATAAAACAATCTCCGATGTTCAGCAGCATCATTAGTATCAACACTTATTTGATGACAACCGGGCGTAGGACCTCCTGTTACAATTATTGTTTTAGAAAATGGGGTGTTTGTTAAATAAAATGAATCATAATAGATTGAATCCCAGTCTGTGTATGTATGGACAGGTAAAGAATCCAATGACCATTTACAGTTGACACCAACATTAATTCCGGCAACTGTGTTGGTAGTACACTTTGGCGCATAGTCATCATCAAAATCCCATATTCTAAACACACAATCTTTTCCTCTATTTGGTAATGAGTCTTTTTCAGGGACTAATTTTAATGAAGTACTATCGAAGTGATAAATCCACATTTGAAGTGTATCATCGTAGTAACCTCTTTGGTCATTAAAGAATTTTCTATCATTATGGAAAAATCCTGATTCATTAGGGAAATGCACAGGTTTTTTAGCTTCGCACTGATAACGTTCATCAATTGGAATTTTAGGTCCGGGTATTGATGAAGCAGGTCCTATTAATTGGACTTGTTTAAAAATATCTCTGTTTCCGCAAATAGGGTGTGTATATCTATATCTAACTAAGAAAGGTCCTGCTTTTGAGAATGCATGTTTAGTAGTAAGTGGATTTTTATTGTCAAAGTTCATCGGTCCTGAATCAGGGTCGCCAAACTCCCATACGAAGCCGGTTGCTCCTGTAGGGATTCCGGGGACTAGTGTGAAATTAATCGGATTGTCTGCCATGCAAATAGAATCTCTGTCCGGAACAATTTCCCCATGCACAAGTAAGTTAACAGCCGAACCATCAAAACAAAAAGTTTCAGTACAACCTGTTGTGTCAGTTACAGTAAGGCAGGTTTTGAAAGCTCCTTGATTTGGACCCTCTAAATAAAACATGTGTTTAACACTGGGTCCCCATGTTGTGGAGTCGTATGTGCCATCTCCAAAATCCCACATGAATTTATAAACTCCTGTAATTGGAATAGTTGAATTGTTGATAATTGTCATTAATGTAGAGTCGCAACCTTTGGGTTTATCTGATGTAAAGTTAAGACCTAAAGAGGGTTTTACTTCTACTACATTTTGCAATCTTTTCACAACAATACAGCCATTTGCGTCTTCAATTTCAATATCAACACTATAATAATTTCCTCCAGGGTCAGCAGTGCTAAAGTCAAAACTAAAAGGCATTGTTGGATTGAATTCCTCTACCTGTAAACCTGCTGCTACATATTTTACTCTTTTAATAAAAGAACCGGAAGCTGCTTTGCTCTTATCAACAACTGTAAATTTATTACCTGCAAAACATTGTACCTTTGGTGTGATAATATCCACATCCATTGTAGGAGGAGGCAATATTGTTACTTTAATTGTCTGTGTGCAAGTTTTACCGGATGCATCTGTGTATGTCAATGTAACATCATAAGTGCCTGGTGAATTAAAGGAATAGGTTGGCGTAGGGTTGCCCGACAGATCCTTCGTGCCTGCAAAATCCCATACAACGTTTGTTGCCCCTACAGCTTCTAATTTAAACTGAATGGGGGAGTTTGCGCATAATGAGGAGCTCAAAATGCTTGGGGGAATACATTGTGCATTCACATTCTGATTAGCCCATAATGTTAACACGGCAATAAATAGCCATTGCGTTAATTTGAATTTTAGGTATTTCATATTGGTAATTTTTGATTTCATTTCGTAAAATTTAATTGCGAATTATTTGAATAATTCCGGTTTGTGTCTTAATAGATTGATTTGGTAGCTGATAATTTAATTGATAAATATATGAACCTGCTGGAACAGCATTGCCATTCATATCATTGCCATCCCATTGTGTTTTTAAGTTGTTTGTTTGGAAAATGATTGTGTTTGAAGGTCCTACAACTTTTACATTGAATAAAATAGCTCCCTCAATATTGATTATCCATTTGTCATTCAAACCATCATTATTAGGAGTGATTACTGTAGGAATCATAATGTCTTGGTTTGAATAGAAATATCTACTAATATCTTCTGTATATGTTGCGGTACAACCATTGTGGTCAGTTGAGTGTAAGGAAAGTAAAGCCGTGTTTGTGGAAGTAGATTCCATGTTGCGATAATAAACAATCTGTTTAACATCCTCATTAATTAATTCATTATTTATAAACCAATCAACGTTAGAAAGTGAATTCCAATTCAGTATATCGCATAATACACCTTCTTTTCCTGCATTTGATATTTCGATTGATGGAGTGTTTTGTGCAATCATAAACCTACGTTCAATCTTGTCTCCATTGCGTGTATTTGCTCTGGCAATAAGCCATTTGTTTTTTACAGACATTGGTGAAACAGTTATCTGTCGCTCTCCTTCAAATATTTGAATATTTGAAATAATTCTGTTGCCAAAAATTTGGGTTGGTTTTAGTGCCTCAGCAAAACATAATACGGTATCTGAAATTAATGTTTTAGATTTTTCAATACTTAATACATTGATGTTTTGGCTTGGTTCTATATGCGTGTTTTTCAACTGTTCTGTTTTTGGAGTTTCTTCAACCGGAAGGTTTTTATGTTCTGCTTTTGAAGGAACTTCGGTTAGTGTATTCTTGTGAATAGTATTGGCATCAGCATCAGCTTTGGTAGGGCTAATTGTACTTTCCTGAGCTGGTTTGGAAGTTGTTGCAGATTCCTGATTGACACTAATGGTGTTTTCGTCATATTCAACAGGAGTTTGCTCTTGAGTTTTTGATGCTGTGACGGGTGTTGAAATGGATTCAGATTGTTCAGCACTGTTAAGAAAATAAACGGCACTTCCGATTATGGCAGCTACAGATGACAAGACTATAATTTTACCGATAGTGGAAAGTCCTGAAATCAAACCACTGCCTGAAGAACCCATTGGCTCGAGAGTGGATGTGGAGACCGGTGAGGTAACTGATTGAGCAATTTGATTCCACACACCTTCAGGTGCAGGTATCTCTACATTGTTTAAGGTTTGCTTAAATAATGCGTCAAATTGTTGTTCTAAATGTTGGTTGCCATCCATCTTTATTTATCTTTTTTTATTTTGGACATCAGAACTAATCTTGCTTTGCGTAACTGTGTTTTAGAGGTATTTTCTGAGATATTCAATTCTTTTGCTATCTCTTGATGAGAATATCCTTCTATCACATACAAGTTGAATACTGTTCTGTATCCGGTCGGCAAGCTGCTAATCAGTTTGAGTAAGTCTTGAACATTGAGTTTTTCAATAATTTTAGTATCAAAGCCTATGTTTTCATAGTTGTCAATACCTGAATCCTCAATAGATTTGACTTGTTTTCTGCAAAATTCGAGGGCTGTAGTAACAAAGATTCTTCTTAACCAGCCTTCAAATGAACCTTCGAATCTGAATTGTTCGAGTTTTTGAAATACTCTTATAAAACCTTCTTGCAGAAAGTCTTTTGCCATATCAGAGTCCGAGGCATAACGCATACACACCGCAAACATTTTTGCCGAATATATATCAAATAACTTTTTTTGAGAAACAGCATCCCCTTTCAAGCATTTCAACACCAAATCTTTTTCTTCTTCCGCTGGTAACATTCCTTGTCATTACTCGGGTTTGCACTTTTACTCAACTCTTTAGATGACAGTTCTGTGCAAAAGGTTGTCTTACTATTATTTTTTTTTCTGAAATTATTCAGAAGGCTTTGTGATGCGATGGAGTCCGAATCTTTCTTCCAAGATATCTTTAGTAGTTTCTGAATAATACCCAACACTTTCTATGGCTTCAATTATGTCCTCTTGTTTGAGCGAATTACAAATCCTTCTAAACTTTATTGCTAACATATTCTCACTTTTATTAATTGTAAAAGAAGCAAATAATAGGTTGAGATTGTTTTCTAAGATCTCTTCGTATAATTGTTTTTGCAAATGTTCGTCTTCAGGTAAATAGCATACTGGAGATAGAACTTGAAAAATGTTTAAGGTATAGCCATCAGGCTGAAAATATTGCCAACCCGTCATCTCTTTTTGTTCCCATAAATCTACATAGATTTCTGTGTCGCCATTGTATAAAAGCCATTGTCCCGGCTCGCTGCAACGACTTTGCATAGGGTCGATTCCTAATATATTTATAGACTGCTCGATTAGTGTCTTGTAGTCATCAAAGTTTTTCATCGGGCTTCAAAATTAGTTTTTTTTTACTTGTGGATTTTATACCTTTGCAACACGTTTATAAAAGTTCAAAATATATTTTAAATGAGTGTATTAGTAAATAAAAATTCCCGCATTATAGTGCAAGGCTTTACAGGTAAAGAAGGAACTTTCCATGCTTCTCAGATGATTGAGTATGGAAGTAATGTGGTAGGTGGAGTTACTCCGGGAAAAGGCGGTCAAACACATCTTGACAAACCGATTTTCAATACTGTTGCCGATGCGGTCAAAGCTACAAATGCAAACGTATCCATTATTTTTGTTCCACCTCCCTTTGCAGCAGATGCTGTGATGGAAGCTGCGGATGCAGGCATTAAAGTTATAGTATGTATTACTGAAGGAATTCCAACAAAAGATATGATTCAAGTTGCCGCCTATATTAAAGACAGAAATTGTACTTTAATTGGACCTAATTGTCCGGGCGTAATTACTTCTGAAGAGGCAAAAGTAGGAATTATGCCAGGCTTTGTTTTTAAAAAGGGCAATATTGGAATAGTTTCCAAATCGGGTACACTCACTTATGAAGCAGCAGATCAGATTGTAAAATCGGGTTTAGGTATTTCAACTGCAATTGGAATTGGAGGAGATCCAATCATTGGAACTTCTACTAAACAAGCCGTTGAATTATTTATGAAAGACCCTGATACTGCAGGTATTGTTATGATAGGAGAGATAGGAGGCAGCATGGAAGCAGAAGCTGCCAGATGGATTAAGGAAAATGGAACAAAACCTGTTGTTGGCTTTATTGCAGGACAAACAGCACCTCCCGGTCGCAGAATGGGACATGCCGGTGCTATTGTGGGAGGGAAAGACGATACCGCTGAAGCAAAAATGAGAATTATGGCGGAATGTGGAATCCATGTAGTAAAATCTCCTGCTGAAATTGGTGCTAAAATGGCTGAAATAATGGCAAAGCCGTTAAACGCCTGATTATGAATAATTAATTATTAAAAACTATGTCAAATACAATAGAAAATAACAACACGATTCTGGTTCCCTACGATTTCTCAGAAATTGCTGCGAATGCGCTGGCACATGCAGTTAAAATTGCTAAACTATACAACAACAAAATTACTTTGCTACATATTGTTGAAGACAATTTTTTGGAATCTATTTTTGGTGCCAATACTTTGAAAGAAGGATTGGTTAGAGAAGCCATTGAAAGTAAATTGGATAAGACAATTGAAGAAATCCGAACAAATGAACATATAGAAATCAATAAATTAGTTGAAGAAGGTCGAGTACATAAGACAATCGTTAGAATTGCAAATGAAGGTAATTACGATAGTATTGTGATGGGGTCTAATGGTGCAGCAGGTATGGAACAAATTATTGGTTCTAATGCTTCTCGTGTGATTAGATATAGCGAACAACCCGTTGTAGTGGTAAAAGAGAAACCTATCGGAAATGGCTATGAAAAGATTGTGCTTCCGATTGATACTACTTATGAAACTCGTCAGAAGGTTACTTGGGCAATACATTTAGCAAAGAAATTTAATTCTACTATCCATGTTATTTTTGAAAATGTTAAGGATGAGTTCACCCGCTCTAAACTATTTGCGAGTGTGAATAGTGTCCAAGATATTTTAGCAAAAAATAATGTGAAGTATGTTGTAAAAGGCTTAGATGAAGAGAATTATCCCGACAGTTTTGCACGAGAAACTTTGCAGTATGCTAATAGAATTGATGCGGATCTGATTATGATTATGACACAACAAGAGGTTGGGTTCTCTGAACTTATTATAGGTTCGTATGCTCAACAGATTGTTAATCAAAGTCAAAGAATTCCTGTAATGTGTATTAATCCGAAAGAAGGTGGATATACTCTCGCTTATGGAAGTTTCTTTGAATAATATTTATTTTTTATGATGGAAAAAGGGGCTTTAAGCCCCTTTTGATTTGTAAACAAAAACGGGTTACAATTTCACATTGTAACCCGTTTTATTTGTTGCGCACCTGATGAGCGCATTATTGAACTCTTTAAAGGGATTGAAAGAAGTTTATTTGCTTTGCAATGGTGGGGATTTTTATCACTAAACTTCCTACAAAGCCAAAAACTCAAATTTAGCACAAATGTTCAAACGAAGCACTGAACCCCCACTTGCGCCAAACGGCTGTGCCTGTTGCACAACCACACCCATAACTTCATTAGGCAAATATAAATCAATTATGCATGTATTAACAAAAGTGCAATAAGTGTGCATAATTAATTGATTGTCAGTGTTGTATATTTTGCCTTGAAAATTTCATTTTTTATCTTTGATGCATGCAGGGACGTAAGGATATTCAACCAAAAATGTTGTATCAAGTAAGCATTGACAGCTTGGTACCAACTGACAATTTTTATCGCTTATTATCACAAACCCTTGATACAGC